>JAYSRI010000560.1:0-5743 GCA_043721175.1 Alphaproteobacteria bacterium | reverse complement strand
TCAATGACCAAATGAAGTTTCGCGTTAGCCTCAATACAGGCGCGTCGCGGCCCGACTTTGACGAATTGGCTCCTAACTTCTCAATCGACGATGCGCCGGGCACCATTACGGGCGGAAACCCGGCTGCAAAGCCCGAAAAGGCAGTTGGCGTGGACGCCTATTTCGAATATTACATCAAACCAGAGGGTTATTTCCAGTTTGGTGTATTCTATAAAAGCCTGAAGGACGCCCTGTTTACCCAACAAACGACCTTCGCCAGCACTGTGCTCAACACGCCTGATCGTGATCGGTCGCAATATAGCTACACAACCGTGCGTAACGGCGGAGACGGTTACGTGCGTGGCTTGGAAATGGCCTACAACCAGTTTGCGGCCCCATTGGTTGACAGTTTGAATGCACCAGAATGGCTCGGCGGATTTGGGGCGCGTTTATCTGCGACGTTCAGCGATAGTCAAATCAGTGTGCCTGCCATTGGCACCTTGTCGCCAACGCGTAAAGTCGACCTCCCCGGCGCGTCCGATATGGTCTATAATGCCGCTATTGTTTATGAAAAGTACGACGTGTCGCTCAAGTTGGCTTATCAGTTTAGAACCAAATGGCTACAAGCGGTTGGTGGATACACCACAGTCAATAATGTGGTTGTCCCCGATGGCAATGGCGATATCTACTGGAACGATTCTGACAGCCTGAATTTCTCTGCCCGCTACGAAATCAACAGAGCGCTTGAGTTGACCTTTGACGCGGCAAATTTGCTTGACAGTCCGGGTCGTCGATTTGTCGATAGTGAGGCTTACCCCATCGAATATGAGACCTTTGGCGCCCGATACATGCTGGGCTTCAAGTTCAAATATTAGAGCTCGAATTGGAGACAGTATGAATGTCATGACGATGAAAGCATCTTTGCCGCTGCTCGCTGCCCTTGGTCTTTTGGCTTCAAGTTGTGCGGCTCCGACCGATCTCACTCTGCCTGTATCGACATCGCCACCTGCTGCTACAGCGGCTGCACGTGGCGAGACAGTCCCTGTTGGTACAACAAATGACGATGCAGCCGATGACCCGGCAATTTGGCATAATCGCGCTAACCCAAGTGCAAGCCTCATTTTGGGGACCGATAAGAAGGCTGGAATCTACGTTTACGATCTCGCTGGGCAAATGAAACATTTTCAAAACGCTGGCCGGGTCAATAATATTGATCTTCGCGACAATGTGTTGATCGCAGGCAAGCCGGGCGTTTTGGTGGTAGCGAGTGACCGCAATGACCTCGCCAACTCAAATTTGGCACTATTTACTCTCAACACCAGCACCTCTCAACTGGTTCCACTTGGAAAAGTGGCCGCTGGTGCCGGTGAGGCGTATGGGGTCTGCTTGTTTCAAAGCGGGCCTGACGTGTTTGCCTTTATAGTGCTCAAGGACGGGACCATTAATCAAGTCAAATTTGATCTCAACTCAGCGACATCGACCGGGCAAATCGTGCGCTCAATGAAACTTGGCACTCAATCTGAGGGCTGTGTAGTCGATGACCAAACCGGCCGGCTCTATGTCGCTGAGGAAGACGTCGGGCTATGGCGGTTTGATGCACGCGCCACTGGTTCAGTGACGCCGACAAAAATTGCGGCGGCTGACGGCAAAGAAATTGTCGCAGACGCAGAAGGCGTAGCGCTCGCCGATGACCCCCAAATAGGCCGTCTCATCATTGTATCGAGCCAAGGCGACAATGCCTATAGCGTCTATAAAGCCAGTGACGATAGTTTTGTTGGCCGTTTTCGTATTAGGGCAGGGCGGTTTGGTGCAACAGAAGAAACCGATGGTATTGAATTGATCGTTGGCGACTTTGGTGAGGCTTATCCTGGCGGATTATTCATAGCCCAAGACGGCGTGAATAGCCCCCGCGCGCAAAATTTTAAGCTCGTTGCTTGGGACGATATCAAATTAGCGCTCGGGCTGAACCGCTGAGCTAACGATGCTCTCGGCACCGAGGTCTGCGCGACCGCTATAGCATTGAGTGGTCATGTAGGACATCAAGCCACGTGCTCCCTCAACGCTGAGAGAGTAGCAAATTGTTCGGCCATTGCGTTTTGAAGCCACCAGACCGGAACGGCACATGATCCCCAAATGCGTTGACATTGTTGTGGGCGGGACACCCAATAATTGCGCGATTTGCGCAGCAGGCAATCCGGTTGCTTCTGACCTGACAAGCAATTGAAATGCGCGCAAGCGTGCATCATGGGCAAGTGCGGAAAGCGCACTCAGCGCTTGTCGCTCGTTGAATGAAAGTTGTGTATCGTCTGAAGCCATCATCGCTTCAACGTCAGACTTAATGATATGCTGCGACCGCGCTCGTAGGTATTAGCCTCAGTACGGCCCAACTTTGATATCTGGTATTCCTGATTGTCCTCTGCCAACAAATTGCGGCCGCTGAGCGAGAGCGACACACCATTGCCGGCCAACTTAAAGTCATGCTTGAACACTAAATCAACGTTGATTCCCGGCAGTTCCAAAACGGACGGTACAGAGCCCAGGCCACGCCGCGCAATGCGCTCGTCAACCCAACCTACCAACAGCGTCAATTGAGTGGTTTTGTTCTCGAGACCTATTTGCACGTTTGCAATGTTTTTTGGTGTGCCTTGAAGCTGGGATCCGTCCAAAGCAAATTGACTGGCCGCCACAGCGCGAAAATCAATCGGGCTGATAACCGTTGTCCCAGGTCCCGCTATCACTTCAGAATATGTGTAGGTATAGTTGGCGGCAAATACGATCTTGGTGTCAGCAAAGAAGCCCTCATCAATCTCCAGATCGTAATTGGTCCGGTATTCAAGTTCAGTGCCATACAATAGCGCTTCTGGCGCATTGATAAAGCGGGTAAAGGAGCGCTCAAGGCGAACGATAACCTCTTCAATCGGCTTTTCGATCTTCTTGTAAAATGCGCCGACGGTCACAAATTGATTGCGGCCGATGTAATACTCAAGCCGGGCATCATAGTTCTCAAATTTGCTATCTTGCAAAAATGGGTTGCCCTGATAGATGCGGTTGGATTCTGGATCAATGTAGGGGGTGAAGGCCAGTTCTCGAAATTGAGGGCGGGCAATGGTCTGGGAATAGCCAAAGCGCATTTGAAGATCGTCAGCAAAATTCCATGTGATGGTCGCAGCTGGCAAAAGATAGTCATTTTCAAGTGCTACTGGAGCAGTTGGCTTATCACCAAAACGGTTAGTGGTGCGGACACCTTGTTCGGCTTGCTCATACCTCACGCCCAAAGCAGCCCGAATGAACGAGGTCACTTCGAATTCGGCACCTAAATAGGCTGCAACATTGGTTAGCTCGCCGACGTAGCTATCATCTTTGCCGGTTTGCTCGGTAATCACAAAACGAGCGGGGCTAATGTTGTCGGGCGAAAACAAATAGTCGATCCGTGACCGCAAAACCGCCTGAGAGGTCGGCCCCCGTGGGCCCGTGAATGCGAACGATAGCAATTCGTAGGTCCGGTCGGTCTGTGAAAATACAGCGCCTGCACTCAAGGCAATCTCGCGGCCTTGTCCGATTTTCACTGTATAATCAGCATCGACGCCCGCACTAAGAACCGTATCTTCTAGCTCTGAAAAACGTATCGAATTGCCAAGCGATGCGCTGTTAAACGATGTTATGCCATTGACCACAGTAAAAGCGACATCACGCTCATAAGGTGCTTTGCGTGTCGATTGACCTGCCGAGCCACGCCATTTGAGTTCCAGTGCGCCAAAAGTGTGTTCGCCGGCAATTTGTGCCGATGCTAATTGACGCTCATACCAGGCTGTTCCTTCAGTGCGATATGTTTGGCCTGTTGGCAAATTGGTGTCGCTGCCAAGCTCGACTTGGCTTTTCTTGGATGTTGATCGAACCAACAGCCCAGTTGTTGTGATGCGGTGATCGCCCCAAGCAAGGCTGGCACTGCCAAACGCATTGATCACAATGTCCCAAGTCGACGATGTGTTGATCCCTTCGGCTTCTAAGGTGTCAGCGACGATATCCTGACGGGTCGCTGTCTGGGTTTTGACGCCACTTTTGTAACCTAGCACGCCGATCAGGCCGAGGCTGTAATCGCCAATATCAACCGAATTGCCAGCCGTGACTTCGCCTTCAAAGTCTGGACGCGCTTTTTCACTTTGAATAACTGTCAATGGCGAGTTGATGAAGCTCTCGCCAATTTCTTCGAGCTGGCGGGGGGTAAAGTTATTGTCATTGATCCGCTTACCAGTGCTGACGGCAGCGCTGACCGCGCGCGGCAAGTTGCGTAAATCAGTATCAACCCCGGTCCAATCCATCCGGTGGCCATAATGCACAAGGCTATCTTTGCCCGTGGAGACACTATTGGCACCAGTTCCGATTTTCATCGTGACAAAGGGTTCGTTGGGCGACCGCAGAGTGCGCAAATCAATGATCCCGCCGCCGAATTCGCCCGGATAATTAGGCGAGAAGGTTTTTTGAACGGTAGCACCGCTCAAAATGTTGGAAGGAAACAAGTCCAACGGCACCTGGCGGCGCAAAGGCTCGGGGCTTGGCAAGGGCGAGCCATTGAGCAGAGCCGATGAATAGCGATCCCCCAGGCCGCGCACGTAAACAAAGCGACCCGATACGACCGACAAGCCTGTTAGCCGTGTCAAAGCGGCAGCAGCATTATCGTCACCTGTGCGGGCCAGGTCGGCAGCGGATAGGAAGTTCGCAACCTCCGACGTAACCCTCTGTGGTTCTGGAATGAACCGACCCCGCACAACCACAACTTCGGTTTCACGTTCTGGTGGTGCTGGTACTGGCGATGAAGCGGGAGCAGAGGTTGGTGCTGGAGCGGGTGCTCGATTTTGAACCTGTGCTTGAACCGGTACCCGCGCTGGCGCAGTTTGAGCGAATGCTAGGCTCGGCGAAATAGCGGCGCATAAAGCTGGCAGCATCAGAGCTGAACTCAACTTCAAAAGACGGCGCAAGGAAATCTGGGTGGTCATGGTGGGCGAGCCCTTAAAAAAATCTGAAAGCGAGTGATGCTAACGCCGACTGTGGCAGCAAAGGGAGACGAGCGGCAGGTTGCCCTGCCGCTCGTATTTGTACGAACCTAGCAAGTGGAGCCGGCGGCCAGACCGCATGTCCAGTCGGTCCACCAAGTATCGGCGGCATCGCGAACCGCACCGATATAAGTGGTTGCGGTAAAGAACGGATCGACAGTCGCAGGATTTAAGGCAACCCGTGCCGTTTCGGCCGAGCCATTGATGAACCGGCTGATCAAAGTGCTGGTTGTTGCAATGCTATTGTTGGTGCCTGCATTGAACAACGCCGTTGTAATCCCACCCAATGCGCCAGTGCAATTGAACAACAAGCTATCAAAGCGTGGTGCAGGGCTGGTGTTTGACGTTTCGGCATTCATACAGGTTGTGGAGCCCGTTACCACACCATTAAGTAAGCGCGCTGTTGTGCCCGGCGTTCCGCCGGTGTTGTTCAGGGAAATCCCTGTCAGCACAGCACCCGCGTCGTTGAGTGGCACGCCTACAAAAGTAAAGTTAGCAATCAGCGGGTTGGTGATCAGGGTATTTGGTGCAAGGCTGGAAACAACGCGGTTACTGCCTTCAATCATCCGATCAGGCCCACCGCTGACTGTCAAAGCCTGTAGAGCAATGCCGAATTGAGCTTTGCCTGTCCAACCTTCGTCAAAATCAAGAGAGTCGTCGAGAGCACCTGTGACAATCCAGTTTTTCATGCTGACTGTACCGCCGAAGATTTC
>JAYSRI010000559.1:0-5782 GCA_043721175.1 Alphaproteobacteria bacterium | reverse complement strand
TGCCCGATTGCATAGCGCCGACAGTATCGGTGCCAATGACTTTATCAGGCTTGCGAATTTCAATGCGGGGCAAACGTGCCGCCGCTGTGTGCAACGCCTGCAGGGACAAATTGATCCCCGGCGAGATGATGCCGCCTTCAAATGCGCCTTTTGACCCCACTATGTCAAATGTCGTTGCAGTGCCGCTATCAATCACAATCGCCGGGCCGCCATATTGAATGAAAGCACCGATAGCGTTTACAAGTCGATCAGCACCGGCTTCAGACGGTTTTGGGATTCGCACGTCAATGCCCAGCTCAGCATTTTCTCCCACCACCCAAGGCTCACAGCCAACATAGCGTCGTGACAAATTTCGTAAATGAAACAGGGCTTGGGGCACCACCGTTGAGATCACGCAATGCTTGAGATCAGATAGCGAGAGACCTGCAAAATTCATCGCTGCATTTAACCAAACAGCATATTCGTCGGCGGTACGAGAGGAATTGCTGGCCGCCCGCCATGTCCCACGCCAAGCATTGCCATCGTGCACGGCAAATTTGGAATTGGTGTTACCGACGTCTATTGCCAACAGCATGAAATTGACTCCGCCTAGGATACATAACCCTACGCACACGACCTTTAGAATGTTGCAGGGGTCGTACAGCTGTCAGGCTGATTTGCCAACGGCCTTACGCCTTCAATTGCTTTGTCAGCCAATATCTTAAACTCATAGCCACGTGGTGGGCGCACATCGCGGCCGGCAATTATTATGCCAGCGGCGTCGACAAGCGCGATCTCAAAACGACCACCATTGATGCCGCCCAATGCTTCGGCGATGATATCGGGCAATGTCAGGCCGCCGCCACCTTCAGGCGTAAAACGCGCTTCTATTGGTTTGCCCGCAGATGGAGGCGTATACTCCACATCATGTTGTTCATCGTCAACAATCGACACGCGCCACATGGCCCCGGCTGGGATAGCCGCAGGATTAATCCCTTTGGCGCGAACAACCATGCTGTCGAGTGGGGATTCGGGTGCACCTTCACGCGCACTCATCCGCCAACCCAGCAGAACCTGTAAATAGGGTGCCTCTCCCGCTTTGGGACCGCGATTGCTGACGCTGGTGAAGTCCGGCGTTGACCAATAAGCAACAGGTGGGGCCTTCGCGACTTTGCCGTCAATGATCAACTGACGTGCTTGCACACCGCGCTGCATGCCCAATTTCTCGCCCTCAAACAAACAGACAGTGCGCTTTTCGCTGGACGCCGTTGGGTGGCTTGGCTTCGCCATTCTAGCTGGATCGCAAGCCGTTGTGCTGAGCGCCAAAGCGCTTATCAGGGCAGCCAAAGCGACTGTGCGCAATGACAATGTGGTCGTCATAAGTGTGCATCCCCTGCCGATTTTAAGCCGCGAAGAATACATCTCCTGCGGTCACATAACGGCGTGTTCCATCGGCCAATGCCAGTTCGAGCGCGCCGTCGCGACCAATCCCGGCAAATGAACCTTCAATGGTCTCGTGTGGCAATCGTGCAACGATGGGTTGCCCCAACCCCCGCGCCCTTGACAGCCACGCAATCCGTACGGGGTCAAACCCCTGATCGTGCCAAACTGCAAGCCATTTATGAAAGCCGCACAGTACATAAGTGAACAGTGTTGCAGCATCGCAATTGTTTCTTGATGGTACGTTGTGATCGGCAAGGCAAGTGATCTCTTGGTCAATATTCTCGGGCTTCGTAACGACATTCACGCCGATGCCAACAGCAAGATGCAGACCTGCGCTGGAGGGCCAGCTTTCAAGTAAAATGCCACTGGTCTTCTTCCCATCGATCAGCACGTCGTTTGGCCACTTTAGTTGAATTTTCGTAGGATCGACGAAATTATCGATAGCTTCAGCGACGGCAAGTGCGGTTAAAAACGACAAGTTCGCTGCTTCTATCGGTGTGCAGTCGAGGGTCAACAATCCGGTCATAAAGAGGTTGCCTTTCGCACTAAGCCAAGAACGCCCGCGCCTACCCCTACCCTTTGTTTGGACTTCCGCGCGCACCCACAATGGGCCTGTAGCCCCAGCATCGCAAAGGCGGCGCACCATGTCATTAGTAGAATCAACCGTGCCAAGCCGAATGACCTCTATGCCCTCTGGCACAGCGGGCAAACCGCTCACTTAAAGCCAGCGCCCGCAATTGTTGCGGCCGAACCGACAAGGCCGATGATGAGTGTCAAGGCTGCTAGCATGACTGTCGCACCCGTCAACGTAATTGCGGTCGTTCCCCCTGATGCCATCATGCCGACGCGAGGTTGATCGAACCAGATATTTTTAATGATCCGCAGATAGTAAAATGCCGAAATCACTGATGCAATAATCAAGCAAATTGCTAGAATTTTCTGGTTGGCTGCCATTGCAGCACTCAGCACTTCCCACTTACCAAAGAAGCCAGCCAAAGGTGGGATACCCATCACCGAGAACAACATCATCGTCATGGCTGTCGCCAGCATCGGGTTGGTTTGTGACAAGCCAGTGAGCGAGTCAATCGTCTCAACCCGGTCGCCATTCTTGTCGCGCATCGACAACACAACGCCAAACATACCGACTGAAGTGATCGCGTAAATCGAGATGAACACCAGTAGTGCTTTAGGGCCATAAACGGGCCCCGATGCAATCGCCACAAGCGCGTAGCCCATGTTGGCAATCGAACTGTAAGCTAAAAGGCGCTTGATATTGGTCTGCTGCAACGCAAATATTGCGCCGATGAACATCGACAATACAGCCATGATCGCGACAATCTGGCTCCAGTCACGGATCAGCGGGCCAAAGGCTTCAAAGCAGACGCGGGCAAACAAAACCGATGCAGCAACCTTGGGTGCTGACGCAAAGAAGGCTGTCGATACAGTCGGCGCACCCTCATAAACGTCCGGCGTCCACATGTGGAAGGGTGCCGCCGACATTTTGAACGCGAGACCGCATAACACAAACACCATGCCAAATACGACACCGATTGATCGGTTGGCTTCAACTTGGGCTGCAATCACATCAAACTTAACCGAACCGGTAAAGCCATAAACCAATGAGCAGCCATAGAGCAGCAGGCCAGATGATAGTGCGCCCAAAACAAAATACTTAAGGCCCGCTTCAGAACTCTTCGCATCATCACGTGCGTAGGCTGCCAACACATAAAGCGCCAATGATTGCATCTCGACACCAATATAGAGCGCGATCAAATCATGGGCTGAAACCATGATGAACATGCCCAATGTCGACAATAATGCTAATATAGGAAACTCCGGTCGCTCCAGCTTTTTTTCTGCTAGATAATCGACTGAAAGCAACAGCGATGCACCAGCGGTAAGCGCAATGATCAGCTTGGCATAAGCGCCAAATTTATCAGCGGCATAGCTTCCAGAGAAAATAATAACTTGCTGCGCTGGCGCATAAAGTACAGCGAAAAAGCCCGCCGTTATCAGTGTTCCAACGCACAAATAAGTAATCGTGCGTGCATGTTTATCGCCAAGGAACGCGCCAACCAGCACGATCAACAATGCACCAACCGCAATGATCAGCTCGGGCCACGCGTATGGAATCTGACTGAACAGCAGCTCTGGCGTCATGCTTGTCACGGTCGCAGGAAGGATTGAAGACGCGCTCATGGTCGCACCGGTCACTTAAAATTCGCGTGGAAACCGTCCACGAGCGCAACAGCGGACGTTGCTGTTTGATCGAATACCAAAGCTGGATAAAAGCCCAACACTAATGCCGCGACAACCAGTGGCGCAAAGATCAATATCTCGCGCGCATTCATGTCTGTGATAGCATTTAGAGCTGGATTGACGATGTTGCCAAAAATCACTTTGCGATAAAGCGTCAACATATAGGCCGCTGACAAGATCACACCGCTCGCTGCGACCATGGCTGTGACAGGATCAACGTTAAACGCGCCTTGCATTGTCAAGATTTCGCCGACAAACCCTGACGTGCCTGGAAGACCGACATTGCCCATCGTGAATAGCAAAAATACTGCAGCATAAACTGGCATCTTGTTCACAAGGCCGCCATATTGGGCAATCTCGCGGGTGTGCATGCGGTCGTATATGACGCCTACGCATAAGAACAAAGCGCCTGAGATCACGCCGTGGCTGATCATTTGGAAGATCGCGCCCTGCACACCTTGCTCATTGCCACTGAAAATGCCCATGGTCACAAAGCCCATATGAGCGACTGACGAATAGGCGATCAGCTTCTTGATGTCAGTCTGGCGAAAAGCGACCAGCGACGTGTAGACAATCGCGATAGCCGACAACGCATAAATCATCGGCGCGAAGTGGTTGGAGGCTTCCGGGAACATCGGCAGCGAGAACCGCAGGAAGCCGTACCCGCCCATTTTCAACAATACGCCGGCAAGAATAACAGAGCCCGCCGTTGGGGCCTCAACGTGGGCGTCGGGCAACCATGTATGAACTGGCCACATCGGCATTTTCACCGCAAAACTGGCGAAAAATGCTAGGAACAGCCACGTCTGGGCGTTCTTCGTAAACTCAAACGCTTGCAAGTCGGGGATACTTGTTGTCTTGGCGGTCACCGCCATCCACGCCACCGCCACCAGTAAGAATAACGAGCCGAGCAAAGTGTAGAGGAAGAATTTGTAAGCCGCATAGACGCGGTTCTTCCCGCCCCATATCCCGATGATGAGATACATCGGGATCAAGCCTGCTTCAAAGAATATGTAGAACAATACGATATCTAGCGCGCAAAACACGCCAATCATTAGGCTCTGCAAAATCAAAAACGCGGCCATATATTCGACGACGCGCTTAGTTATCGAGGTCCAGCTGGCGATAATGCACAAAGGCATAAGGAAAGCCGTCAACAGGATGAGCAGCACGGAAATGCCGTCAATGCCCATGTGATAGCTGATCATGCCGTACCACGGTGCCTTTTCAACGAACTGAAAGCCTGCATTAGCTTCGTCAAAACTGGTAGTCATCCAGATTGCAGCTGCGAACACGATCAAGGTCGTCAGCAACGCGATCCACTTCGCAGCGGTGTCGCGCGCCTCTGGTGGGCTTTTGATGATCCTGGGCAACAACAGAATTAACACCGCTGCAACTGCAGGCGTCCACGTCAAAAACGAAAGGATAGGAAGGTTTTCCATGCGTACCTTACGCCCCCCGCAGCAAGACAACAGCGCCAAGCACCACCGCTGCAATGAGCATCAAAAATGCGTAGTGATACACATAACCAGACTGGATCTTAACTGCCTTCTTTGAGCCAAAGCTCAGCAATGCCGCGATACCGTTAGGGCCGAGGCCATCAATGATCTTGCCGTCGCCGACTTTCCAGAAGAAGTCACCAATTGCGCGAGCACCCTTGACGAAGACGATCTCGTAAAGCTCGTCAAAATACCATTTGTTCTGCAAGAAGCCATGCAACATGCCCTTCTTGTCGGCAATCTTTTTGCCGAGGCCTTCATTGAACAGATAGAAGTAAAGGGCTGCAGCAAGGCCCGTGATCATCACGGCAAACGGCGCATAAAATACCCAGCTTGGCACATCATGCTTGGCTTCCATCAAATCAACACCGGGCGCATTATAGATTGCTGCCCCCCAGAATTCTTTGGAATGATGACCAACAAACGCATCGGCAAAAATAGCGCCTGCGAATACTGCTCCCAAAGCCAACAGTATCAGCGGGATCAGCATCACCAGCGGACTTTCGTGAGCGGGTGCCACACCTTCTGAATCTGCGCCCATTGCGCCAAGCGCGGTATCATGCCCACCAGAAGCCGCTGGAACGCCATGAGCGTGGGCGTGA
>JAYSRI010000558.1:0-5784 GCA_043721175.1 Alphaproteobacteria bacterium | reverse complement strand
ATGCGCCAACTGCGCGAGGTCCCAAGGTCATGACACCTTTGATTGAGGTGTTCGCGCCTAAGGCAACCATAGAAACAATCAAGCAAATGCTCGACATTTTGGTGAGTGCTTTAATGCCTTCGGGGGTCAGCCAACCAGTATTCGCGACAACAATGGCAGCAACAAAGCCCAACAAGAAGACCGGAACGCTGGCTTCTGAGCTTGTCTCGTCACTTTCCTTGCGGTCGCGCCATGATAAAATCATCAAAAGGCCAAAGATAACAACAGGCATCATCGCCACGCGGATCATCTTGACTGTCGTCGCCGCAGGGGTCGCCGCTTCGCCGTAAACGTCCGCGGCGGCAACTACTTGGGCGACTTCATGGATAGACGCGCCCAAGAACACTGCTGATGGGATCATCGGTATCCCAAGCAGGTGGCAAAGTGCGGGGTAGACGACCACGGCGATGGTGCCAATAATGGTAATGCTAGCAACAGTTGCTACGACATCGCGCTCGACATTTGAATTGGGACGCCGCGCCAAGACTGTCGCAATTGCCAAGGCAGCTGACGCGCCACAAATTGCCACTGACGATGCCGTTAGAAAGGCTGTCGCGCGGGGCAGTTTGAGCGCCCGCCCGACCAGATATCCCAAGCACAAAGTACCAAAAGCAGCGGTGACTGCGATCAATGCTGGCTGCCAGCCCAGCGTTTGCAAGTCTGAGATTGTGATGCGGAAGCCCATCAGCGCAACGCCAGTGCGCAACAACGGCTTTGCCAGAATGTCGTTTCCGGGCTTAAAGTTGGGCTTGGTTAAAATGAAAGACGCCGCCATTCCCAGAAACAGCGCGATCAGCAGCGTTGGAATGCGCGTCCCTTGGGTCGGGAAATAGGCCAGCGCTGCCAAGCCTGCGCCCAAAAGCACGCCGGGTCCCAGTCTGGCAAAGGACTTAAACATAAAACACCCATTGCCCCGCAAACTGGGCGAAATCAACTTTGCATTACCCTAATGCTGTTTCTTTGTTCGTGACAACAGGGCTTGATTTGATGCCGTGACGGCAGCGGTTGGCAACTAGTTTATCATGCAAGCAGGTGATGGCTTGGCTGCCTGTGGTCTTGAATAATCCGGGAACCAAGCCGTGGATCATGCAGGCTAGGCCTGCACCAAGCATTTTGAAACCAAATCCAAACGCCACCAACAAATGCTCGAAATAACTTTCACCGACGCTTTGTGGGTGATCAACGAATAATTTTCTGAGCATTGATAAATTCCCTACAAGAACCCAGTGACTTTGCCACATGCTTTATGATAAAATATCTCTTAATTTGGCGTCTCTGCTAGATATTTAGGAAAATTATTCGATGTCTGGCCAAAATAATCAAAAAATTGACGATCAGGATCGGAAACTCCTCGCTTCACTCCAAACTGACTCGAGTGTTTCGCTCGAAGAACTTGCAACACGCACAGCTATGTCCACCAATACAGCTTGGCGACGGATTAAGCGCTTGGAGGAAATAGGGATTATTACCAAGCGGGTAGCGCTTTTATCGCCGCAAGCCTTGGGCTTAAATATGACTGTGTTTGTAGCGATTAAAACGGCGGATCATTCTGATGAATGGCTAGAGACATTCGCCAAAGCCGTTGCATTGATCCCCGAAGTTGTCGAGTTTTACCGGATGAGTGGGGATACCGACTATCTACTCAAGCTATTGGTAGAATCTATCGCCGATTACGACCGTGTGTATAAAAAGCTCATCCGGTCAGCGAAGCTCAATGATGTGAGTTCTAGTTTCGCCATGGAAACGATCAAATACACAACCGCAGTGCCGCTTCGGTGAATGACGTCTCATCCAATAGGTCGCATACACTGTAGTCTTTTGATTTTTACGTTGTTCCGCTATAGCAGAGCACATGACACAAAAGCGCATTTTACTGATCATTGGCGGCGGCATTTCAGCCTATAAAGCGCCAGAGTTGATCCGCCAGCTGGACAAAGCCGGGATCGCCGTGCGGGTTATATTGACCGCTGCGGGGGCGCAGTTCGTAACGCCGTTAACCCTAGCCAGTCTAACGCGCGACGTCGTGCATATGCAGTTGTTTGATCTGACACATGAAGCGCAGATGGGACACATTGAGCTGTCACGCAGCGCGGATCTGGTGGTTGTGGCGCCCGCAACCGCTGATCTGATGGCTAAAGTAGCCTGCGGCTTGGCAAATGATCTGGCCTCAACCGCGCTTTTAGCAACGGACAAACCCGTCATGATGGTGCCTGCCATGAATGTGCGCATGTGGGAGCATCCAGCCGTGGCGCGCAATATGAAGACATTGCGCGGTGATGGCATTGTTTTCATTGGCCCCGATGAAGGGGCGATGGCGTGTGGCGAGTTTGGGCTTGGCCGGATGGCAGAGCCGGCTGAGATTGCTAACGCCATCGTCGCGCACTTCCAAGCAAACCATGCCCCCAAACTGCTAGCTGGCCGCCACATCCTCATAACGGCAGGGCCGACAATTGAGGCATTGGACCCGGTTAGGTTCTTGTCCAATAAGTCGTCTGGCAAGCAAGGCTATGCGATTGCAGCGGCCTGCGCTCGACAAGGCGCCAAAGTCACGCTTGTATCGGGCCCGACGGCTTTGCCAGCACCAAATGGTGTTTCGGTGGTACCTATTGAAAGTGCGCGCGACATGTTGGCGGCTTGCCAAGCTGCCTTGCCAGCAGATGCTTTTATCGCCGTTGCGGCGGTCGCTGATTGGCGGCCCAGCGAAGTCTTTGATAAAAAATTGAAATTAAAGGGTGAAGCGCGCATCACTGCGCTCAATCTGACCGAAAACCCCGACATTCTCGCAACACTTGCAGCGCCGTCACCACGGCGACCACAATTGGTTATAGGCTTTGCCGCAGAAACCCACGACGTGTTGACCTATGCACAAGCCAAGCGCGCTGCGAAAAATTGCGACTGGATCGTCGCCAATGATGTCTCGGGCGACGTGATGGGGGGTGATATGAACCAAGCGACCCTGATTAGCGCCAACCAAACCGAGCACTGGCCCGAGGCCAGCAAGCAAGTCATTGCTGACCAACTGGTAGTCAAGATGGCCGCCTATTTTGGGTCGGAGTGTTAACGTGTTAGGTTGTCGATAAACATGTCGCGGCGGTGACATTTGGGTTGGTATCCAAGCACAACTTTAGTTTCGCTGACTTACGTGGGCGCAAGTAAAACCGTTCGTGCATCGTCACATTGGTTGGAAAGAACGACGTTCCCACGGTGGTGTGAACCCGCTCGACATCACCAACGACCAAGCCGCCGCCGGTCGCAAACATTGTGGTGTCAACTGTCACTGTTTTCCCGGCATAAAGCGAATGTGTAGTAGGGACAGTATCGCAAACAATGGCACCTGTGCCCGAGTCTGTCCGCAAAAACTTGCTCCACTCAACCTTCGCGACACCGCCTACAAGTGTGAGGTTTGCGACAACCATCGTTGCGGCAGAGCCAGAATAAGGTTCATACACTTGCCGGGTGACTGCGCTGATTTGAGACAGTTCAGCGCAGGATACCAAATCGGTTTGGGCAGCAAGATCACCGAGTGTCGACGCGGCCAATGTCGTTTTGCGGTCGACCGTGACGGCTAAACTGGCCTCAGTTGCGCCAAACAACATCAACACCATTAACGGCGCAATCAATGCGAATTCAACAGCGGAGACCCCCCGCTGACCGTGGCGATTGATATGTCTTTTTTTGCTAAACTTCATCATGGCGGAACTCACTGAAAAGGTTCGTTACGGAAGGCGGAAGTCGCCACCAACATGCGGTTCGTCGATCCTAGATTGCCTAGGGGGCCGGTCAAGACCGTGTTCTTAAAGGCTGTGGAGATACCCGGCGTCATCAGCGGCCACATGTAATAGGCGCGCACCACGACGATTGAACCAGCAGCCGTATTGGCTACATATGGTGGGCTAACGAGAAGGTTTGGATCGGCTTCCGGCGTTGGAAGGGCACCGATCGCGGGTTGGTTTTGCACCATCACAAACAATCTGTTGGTGCAATCAACCATGCCGCCCATCCGCGTGCAAATTCCGGCCTTAAACGCTGCAGCCGAGATGCCCGGGCCAGCATTGGCTTGACCGGTTTTGATTTTGCGAGATTCTTCGGAAACCGCTGACTCAAGGGTGGTCTGTATGAAAAAGATCATCATGATCTCGAATAAGCCAAACAAAAGCATCAGAAATGGCAAGGCAACCATTGCGAATTCAACCGCAGCAGCACCGCGTTGACCACGCTTTACGGCTCTCTTGCTCAGGATTTTTCGGATCGCTCTCACAACAGGACTCCTAACTAACGGGTCGCAGTGTCGCAAAATTGAGTTTCAACCACATTAACGTGCTTGGTTAATGCGCATTTGAACGACGAGAATCTAGTTTCGTGCGCCGCCAGCAAATCCTGTCCGTGCTGTCGCACGGCTAATGGCGTCGGACATGCCTTGATTGCTTGCCTCTGAATGAGGATATGCGACGCACCGTGTGTCGCAAATACTGGTCGACAATTCTTTGCCGCGCTGGACCGTCAATAGGCCTTCTGGTTGCGCTGCACGGACTTGGACTTGACCCGAATAAACCGTCCGCCCGCGTTGGTCGACGGCTAAAACGTGAGTTGTGCCAACTGATTTGCCAATTACAAACAGCGTTTTTGAATCGTGTACAATAACATCGGCAATGCCAGCGTTACCCACAACAACACCGGTTATCGGCATCGTGAAACGCAAAGGCTGGGTTTGATCGACATTTATAGACACTGCTTGGGCCGATACGGTGCCAAACGACACGACGCTCACAATAGCCACAATAGCGGCAGTTTTCAGATATTGCGTATTCATGTCTTACCCTCCAAAGCAAGACGCAGCACTTTCCAATGCCGCGCGCTTAAATTACTGCGCTGATGAAAGATCGTGCAACCAAGCGATTAATCAGTTGGCGACATCATCAGCTAGTTCACAGAATAGAGGCGATCTGTAAACTAGCTGTTAACGCCGAGACTGAACTTAAACGACGTACTTTTATTGCGTTTTTTCTACGAAATAGCTTGGTCAGAAGACCGCGATTTGAAAGTCTTGACTAGAAAATGTCTAGCCCAAAGATAAAAATTCAGGTCGACTGTTGTTTCCTGCAGTTTTTGGGTTTTAGAAAAACATCATAATATCAATGCTTAAAAGCTATGTTGATTAACAAACTCAAGCAATGGAATGAGAATTTTCGTACTGGAAGGCCAATAAATTCATTTTGTAACACATTTTTAGGTTCTGATTCACCCGATCTTTAGGTCTGGTAGCTAGAAGGGTCAGGACAGCGGGTTTTAGAAGCACAAAAGACTTCGACACCCGGTCGCATGCAGAATGGGAACCTAAGATGAAAAAGTTTTTGAACAAAATCCGCAAAGATGAGTCCGGCGCAACCGCAATCGAATATGGTCTGATCGCAGCATTGATCGCTGTTGTTCTGATCACATCGTTGACAGCACTTGGTACAAACATCTCCACGAAGTTTAACTCGATCTCGACTTCAGTCGCTGCTCGTTAAACTGAGACCCTACAACAGGAAAAAGGCGCTGGACCTGATGGTTCGGTGCCTTTTTTGTTTTGTAGGTGGTTGATGTTTCTCACTTGCACAAGAAGTTGTTAAATCACTCATGAAATCAGTGATATGAGAAATACGTTCACCCAACATTGTACCAACCGTCGTTTGAAATGCCGGATATCCGTCTCATACTCGAGGACCGCGACTTACCAAAGTCGCTTTATGCCTGATCGCCAAC
>JAYSRI010000557.1:0-5787 GCA_043721175.1 Alphaproteobacteria bacterium | reverse complement strand
TGCGTCCAGCAACATGGACGTTTCGCGATGGCGATCAAGCATTCGCAATTGATGTCGATGATGTTGATCTAGCTAAACTCTTGCGCCTCACTGAGGTGCCCAACCTTGAAATTGATGGCAAAGTCTCAGGCGTTTTCCCGATTGAAGTGCGCAATGGCAATGTGGAGATCGTTGGAGGCCGACTTAAAGCGCGCGCTGGCGGCGGCATGATCCGCTATACGGGCCCAAGCGCGTCACCACCCCCGCCGCCGCTTGGCTTTTTTGGTCGGGTTCGACAGCGATTGTTCGGGAAACCAGCGCCAGCAGGTGCCGATTTGGCAATAGAGGCGTTGCGCGCGCTTGAATACAAAATCCTAGAAATCACAGTGGATGGTCGCATTTCTGGCGAACTGAAAGTGGGGGTGATCCTAGAAGGGGCCAATCAACAGGTCTTGTCGGGTATTCCATTCAAGTTCAACATCAAAATGAACGTTCCGGTTGGCCAGTTTATTGAAAACCTCGACCGCATCAACAACATCAACAATATTGTGCCGAGTGTTGAAATGCTGGGTGAGCTAGACCGGGCAATGCGTGACGAGGCAGCTGTAAAAGCGGTCGAAGAAAGCAAAACCGCGCCCCAACCTACACCTGCCCTACCGCCGTCAAATCCGATTGTAGCGCCAGTGCCACGGTCAAACTAATTGACGTTAGGTTTATTGCCTAAAATGAAGGCAGAGGGGCATTGTGCTGGCGTGTTTGCACATGACAGCATTGGCAGGTGCTTTGTTCGCGATATTCAAGTAGTGAATGCAAAAAAGCGGCTCAAAACCGACTTGAAATTGACTTTGACGAGGGTTTGAATGTTTCCTGTTTCATCTGGCAATGCAGGAGGATCGCGCATTTTGTTGCGGCGTCTCCGCGATGTCATGGTGGAAGACGCCGATACTCAAACACGTCTTGACCGCATCGTTGCCCAAATCGGCACCACGATGGTGGCGGACGTGTGTTCTATTTATCTCAAGCGCGCTGACGGTTCGTTGGAACTTTATGCCACCGAAGGCCTTTCCCGCGACGCCGTTCACCGCACGCGGATGAAAGCCGGAGAAGGCCTTGTTGGTTTGGTCGCGGAAGGCGTTGAGCCTGTGAGCTTGGCTGACGCGCCGCGTCACCCGCGATTCTCCTACAGACCAGAAACAGGCGAAGATCCGTTTCAGAGCTTCATGGGTGTGCCGGTTTTACGCAGCGGGCGTGTCGTTGGGGTTTTGGTGGTGCAAAATCGTTATGCGCGTACTTATGAAGATGACGAAATCGAAGCGCTACAGTTAATCGCGACGGTCTTGGCGGAAATCGTGTCTGTAGAAGATTTGGTTGGTGCGCTATCAGAGTTTCAAATCAAGCCAACAACACCAGAAACCTTGAAGGGTAAGCCTTATGCGAAAGGCTTGGCTAGTGGCATTGCTTTTCTGCATGATCCCGATGTTGAGCCAACACGCTATCTGTCGGATGATCCTGCCGCTGAGGAAGTCCGCATGGATGGCGCACTGCGTGACTTGCGGGCAGGCTTGGAGGCACTTTTGGCGGGAGATGTTCAGACCTTGGGTGGAACGTCCTATGAAGTGCTCGAGACATTTCACTTGCTGAGCCAGGACCGACCTTGGGAACGCCGATTGCGCGACGGGGTTAAGAATGGCCTGACAGCCGAGGCCAGCGTCGAACAAGTTCGCTCAGATCACCGAGCACGCATGGCTAACGCTAAAGATGGCTATTTGCGCGAACGTCTCCATGATCTGGAAGAATTGGATAACCGTTTGTTGCGTCACTTGCACGGCAGCGATCAAGTGTTGGCCCCCGATGATGCGGTGCTCGTCGCGCGTGATATTGGTCCTGCCGAGTTGCTTGAATACGGACGCGGCAAGATCAAAGCTATCTTGTTAGAAGAGGGTTCGCCATCGTCGCACGCTGCAATTGTTGCCAAGGCGATGGGTGTGCCAATGATTGGTCAGGTTCCCCATCTGTTGTCTCGGGTTGAATCTGGCGATCAAGTCATTGTTGATGCTGGTTCTGGCCTTGTGTATCTGCGGCCAGACCCACTGGTGCAAACCACGCTGAAGGGACGGTTTGCGGCTCAAAGTGCCGAGCAAGAAGCGTTCGCTGCCGCCAAGGATAGCCCGTCCATTTCGCTAGATGGTATCGACGTTGAGCTTTTGCTCAATGCAGGTTTGTCGTTTGATCTGGAACAGCTGAAAGTGACGGGCGCCAGCGGTGTTGGCCTGTATCGAACTGAGTTTCAGTTCATGATTGCTGACAGCTTGCCGCGGCTAGATGCGCAAATCGACCTTTATACCGAGGCGCTCGATATCGCTGATGGCAAGCCAGTTACTTTTCGAACCCTTGATTTGGGTGGTGACAAAGTAGCGTCCTACATGCCGACTGAGCGGGAGGAAAACCCGGCGATGGGATGGCGTGCAGTGCGGATGGGTTTGGATCGTCCCGGCTTGTCGCGCTATCAATTGCGGGCTTTAGTAAGGGCTGCCGAAGGGCGTTTGCTGCGTGTGATGTTCCCCCTTGTGGCAACCATTGATGAGTTCAGGCGGGCGCGCGATTTACTGCACAAAGAAGTGGCTTGGGCGCAAAGTCATGGCCGTGCCGGGCCTAGCGAGCTGAAAATTGGCGTTATGATTGAAGCGCCAGCACTTGCTTGGTCAGTCCAAAGTGTTGCGCGTGAGGCCGATTTTTTGTCGATCGGCACTAACGACCTGATGCAGTTCTTCTTCGCCGCTGATCGGGGAACCGCCCGCGTCGCAGATCGCTATGACATATTATCTGCGTCTGCGTTGAGCTTCCTAAAGTTCATTCGCGAAGGAGCTGGCGACACGCCTATTTCCGTATGCGGTGAACATGCAGGTCGACCACTTGAAGCCATGGCGATGCTTGGTCTTGGCTATCGCCGTTTGTCCATGCCAGCAGCTGGCATCGGTCCCGTTAAGCGCATGTTAAAGTCGCTGAATATTACTAATTTCGCCACAGAAATGACGCATCTGTTGCATAAAGGAGACGGTGAACTACGTTACGCGTTGGTAGATTATGCAAATGCACACAAGGTTATGGTCTAGGCTTTACAAATGAGCGTAACTAAATCGTAACTACAAATGAGTAACCGTTGTACCGAGTTGTTGTTAGGAACCTTGCATGAGCCCCGCAGAGGCCGCACGTACCATAGGCGCTGCCAAGACACTGGGATCAGGTCGTGGTTTTTTGCGCTTGGTGGGGTCAGTCGATAGTCCTGATGCCAACGGGCCTGGTATGCGGCTGCAGCAAGCTCGGCAAGCGCAAAACCTGTCTATTCATCAGATAGCGAGTGCGCTGAAACTCAAACCTGATCAAGTGGCTGCCATTGAAGCCATGCAATTCTCGCGCCTTCCTGGCCTTGGTTATGCATTGGGATACGTCCGCGCTTACTCCGAACTTGTGAGCATGGTGGACCAAGATGGCCTTGTGAATGAGTTTCGTGACGCTTGGGCACCGGTTCAAAGCCGTCGTGAGGCCGAAAAGTCAACCGTTTCGGCGAGGTTTGCTGTACCAGCGGGGATTATTCTGACGCTTGGTTTGTTGGGATGGCTCGTTATCTGGGCAGGGATCCATGCGGCATTACCCAAAACCAACGATACCATTGCCCTACCTGACGCCAGCATTCGGGCGTGGGCCGAAACCAAATCAAAAAGTCCAATGCAAGCCACAGCTGATGTGCGGCCATTGTCGACGCTCAAAGCGTTGCAAGACGTCCGTGTCACTTTGCGCGGCGAAGACGGTGCTCTGGTGACCGACCGAATTTTACGCAAAGGTGAAGAAATTTCAACAGACGGTTTGGGTCGCTGGTTTGTTTCTGCTCCTTATGGTGGCGCTTTAGAAGCCAACGGCTTTGGGCAAACCGCGGTTGTTGGCGAAGCGGGTACCAAGGTTGATAACTGGCGAGTGCCAAACTTCGAACAAATCGCGGCTGAAAAAGCGAAAGCCGAAGCGCTTGTCGCTCAAGCTGGCGTTGCCGAAGCCGCGAAAAAAGCGGCGAGTAAAACTCGTTAGATCGAACTTCTCCTTTAGGTTAGGTAAGATTTTCATAATTCACGCCAAGTATTGATCTATTGTTTCGGGTCCGAAACAGGTATTCGCAGTAAAACGGCAATAATTCTTGCATTTTGACGTTATGAGACTCTTGCGCGACCACAGGCAAATCACTGATAGTGATTCTCTGGGGAGATATCGCATCCGTGGCCATGTTTAGAGCGCAATTACTGTTGGAGGAACAACGTCGTCTATACGACGTTTGGTTTTCGGCTGCCGGTGCACAAATTATGCCGACACGGGAAAACTTCCAACCGCGTGCTTTTGGTGCGTTGTTGCCTTTCATCTCTTTAATTGAAGTCAAAACCGGTAACTTGACTTGTGTTCGGGTCGCAGGAAGTGCGCTTCGCGACGTTTTTTGTGACGACCCGCGATCCTGCCTCAATGATAGCACGGTTGCTGGCGGGGGGGATACAATTGCCCGAGTTGTCAGTGATGGCCGGCCCCAGTGCGGCGTTGTGCCTACTATTGGTGCGAATGGCAGCAAAGGTGTGCGGTTTTGGTTGCGTCTGCCATTGGGGACAGGTCAGGATGTTCACGCTGTTATTGGTTTAGATATTGCCTTGACTGGCGCCCGAGCACCTGAGTGGGCCTTACAACAAATGGCGACTGCCTAGCGACGCCCGGCCTGAATATATCCGATCGCCGTCCAAACTGACATAGCCGCACCGATCCCCAAAACAATCAAGCCCAACAGCATCACAGGCAACAAACTATGTGCCAAGCCAGCCAAGATAATTGATAGGCCCGCCATAACGACAGCGGTCTTGGACTTGGCTAGGAAAGTGGGCGGCACAAACACGCCGCGCACTTCCAACTGCGCACGAAGCCTTGTGATATAGGCATCGCGGATGGGGAGGGCAATGATGAGCGCCATGCCTATCAAGCCACGAACAGGATCTGCGCGCAACCCATCGATAGGGTTTGGATATTCGTTGCCAAGGTTCAACCAGCCCAACCACATGGCAATCAATGTTAAAGCCACCAGTAATTTGTCACCCCATAAATCAAGTTTTCCGCCCAATTCGCTTTTGGCGTCCAGCGCGCGGGCGAGATAACCGTCAAACCAATCGGTCAATGCGCTGATGACAAACAGGCCAAACGCCCACCGTAACGACTGCTCATCACCTTGTGCCATCCCGTCATAGACCAGCCATGCAACAAGGGGTGCAACGAGTATCCGCGCAAACGACAGCGCATTGGGGATCCATTTTAGGTTCACTGAAGTTATGTCCTCTGGAAAAATGCTTGGATACGAGCGGCAAGCTCTTCGTTGACACCGGGTACTTCCATCAACTCTGAAACTGCGGCGCGTGCAACGCCGCGTGCTGAGCCAAAGCGCGCTAGTATCGCTTTCTTGCGCATCGGCCCAATGCCGCCAATCTCGTCGAGCGGGTTTTTGGAAATGGCGGCACTGCGCTTTTGTCGGTGCGCACCAATGGCAAAGCGATGCGCTTCGTCGCGCAGGCGTTGCAAATAATACAGCACAGGGTCCTTGGGTTCGAGGCGAAACGGCGTTTTACCCGGGCTGTGAAATGTCTCGCGCCCGGCGTCTCGATCAACGCCTTTGGCAATCGAGATCAACTTGACGTCACTTTCATCGACCCCCATTTCGCGGGCCACATCGCGCACCACAGCCAATTGGATTTCCCCGCCATCAATCAATATGACATCGGGCCAGACAGCATC
>JAYSRI010000556.1:0-2314 GCA_043721175.1 Alphaproteobacteria bacterium | reverse complement strand
GGGGCCATAGCTCAGTTGGTAGAGCGCTTGAATGGCATTCAAGAGGTCAGGGGTTCGACTCCCCTTGGCTCCACCATTTTTTATAATAAAATCAGCATGTTGCACGCCTTAATTTTTGAAAGTGAGCGTCCGCCAACTCTCGCGGTACCACCGCGGTACCAAATGGAAGCCATTTGTGGGCATAAGTTGGCACTGCTTTTTCTTGCATTCAAGAGGTCAGAACGCAGTCGACTTCGATGAAAATGAGGCAAAATCGCCACCGCAGTCGCACTGAATTCAGCTTAACGCTCCAATCCTGCACCAATCACATGCCCAATTGATAACTCGTGACCACTTTGAGCGGGCGCAATTGCTATCCCAACGCCCCGATCAATCACAGTCTGCTTGCCAAGCGTTGTTGTGACGCTGCCAACGACCACGCCTTCACTGAGGCCGTACGATATATTGCGGCCTGAAATACCCAGCTGGCGTTCAAGTGCCCGCGCCACATCTGCGTGACGCAGCTTGGCCCACGCCTCTGGCTTAAAACCAATGCCATCGCTTTGTCGAACTCCGTAGCCTTTGCTGACAAGGTAAGCGGCGCGGGTTTCTAGTTCAGGCTTAGCTAAACTGCTGCCTACCCTGTCGCCGTTTCGGACCTGCCCTAAGCGCGCCAACTCGACATCCTGCGGCAATAGCCGGTCAACGGCCATGTCGGCTTGCTTGGGAACTTGTTGACTTGCTTGCGCCTTCACGGCGCGATTAAGCGACACAATGTTCTCACGTTGCTTTGCGACATCCCCACCAGAGCGCTTCTCTGCCCAATGCATCCGCATCACATCCTGTGACTTTTGCAAGGTGTCCAATCGGGCTTTAAGGTCATCGGCAAACCGAACGCCATTCTTCGTCCGTGTCGCCAGCCCAAGGCTCTCTAGGTGCGCCACACGCGCTCTCACGAGCGCATCAACAGTATCATTTCGTGTCACTTCAGACTTAGCCAACATGCCTTCATTGCCCTTCGCAAGCGCTGTCAGCCTGATGTCGATGTCCGTCCAGCGGTTGGCCGTACTGCGCGCAAATAGCCCGCGTTCAGCGTCGCTGCGGCTGATGTCACCCAAGACCGCTTGTGCTTGTTCCTGCGCCCGCCCGCGAATACCGTGGCTGACGTACGTGCGCGGTATGACAAGGTCTTTGCCATTGGCGCGTTTGCCACGCATCATTACATGCGTGTGGGGTTGATCGGTATCGTAATGATTGACAGCCACCCATTCCAGATTGGGTTCTTTGAGGTCAAGGCTGACCTTCTGCATGACGTCCTTCACGTAGTTATCAAGGTCATCAATCTTATTGCCATTCTCGGCGCTGATAATCAGACGGAAGTGGTGCCGATCCTGCTCCCATCCCGCCACTTGGACTTCAACCTCATCGAAGCTGGGCTGACCATCTTGGCTATAGAATTGTGCCTCAACGCCATCCTGTGCCGCCCCGTCGCGCGCCAGATAACTAACGTGCTGGGCCAGCGCCTTGCCCGGATTGGCGACACCGCGCGGCCCTGAATGGCGTCCAATAAAGACCTTGACCAAAACGCGCTGGTTGGCCGGAACGCTAAAACTGACGCCGCCTGATTTTGCCGAAGCACTACCACCGCCACTCTGTGCGCCACGTCCAAACAGTCCTGAGTTGGATAGTCGCTTTGCCAAGCTACTCCTCACCGAGCCGGGGTCGGTTCGTCCCGATTTTGGCGTGTCAGGTGATACGCGCTCGCTGGGTGATCGCAATCGCGCGGCAATCTGCTCACGCACGCCGCCCGAACTTGCGCCGTCAGAACCATGCCCAGAAGTCTTCTGCGAACGCGCCATTGGCCGCCTCCATCAGGCTCAATTCGCAAGACTTATGCCGACTTACATGCCACGACACACTGCAAGTTATTGGCCCTGCAACATGACTTACCAAAATATCAATGGAAACATCTCACTCAAACCGAGGGCAAGTCGCCCTCTTATATCTTGCCAAACCTCCCTAAATCCAACTCACTCACAACACACCCTGTCCCATTCCCGCAAACTTCTGTCCCACTCTGACCGACCCCATTCGACGATCATCGCCAGCACAAAAAGACGGGTGAGACCAAAAGTCTCCCCGTCATTGTGTTTGGTGATGATGGGCAGAAGTTGGCCGAAGCAAAGTTAGACCAATGAGAGTAGCCCGGCCCAGACAGCCAAAAGGGCGAAGCTGTTAAGCTCCGTCCTTGGTCTGTGATGGAAGGGTGAATTGGCTAAGCGGCTTCTTCCATCGGGAGTTCGGTTTCTTCGTTGGCGGCGTCTGGTTTGGCTTT
>JAYSRI010000555.1:0-5798 GCA_043721175.1 Alphaproteobacteria bacterium | reverse complement strand
GAACCTTCAGTATCAAATCGTCAGCCGAGGCGCCGTGTTTTTGCCGACCCATGCCCTTTTGGCCCTGATCGGCCTTGAAATGTTGCATGTAACGATAGTCAATTAGCGTGTTGAGACCATCGACTGCCTCAACGACCACATCGCCACCACGACCGCCATCGCCGCCATCAGGGCCACCAAATTCAATGTATTTCTCACGCCGAAACGACGAGGAGCCGTTTCCGCCATTGCCAGAACGAAGGTAGATTTTTGCTTGATCAAGGAATTTCATAACGGCTAAGTCTATCGACTTTTGCGCGTCGTGGGAAGGCTTACAGAAGGGAGAGCTTGCTAAACACCCAATGCGTCACGCACTTCTGTTGCATCAGGTGGTGTGCGCGAACCGATTGAAGCAACCAATGCGCCATCTGGGCCGACAACATATTTGTGGAAATTCCATTTTGGTAGCGCGTCCTCGCCCAATTGGTCGGCGACCCATTTGTAAAACGGATGGCGCGACGCGGGATCAAGGATAGCGACTTTTTCGGTCATCGGGAAAGTCACACCAAATTGCGTCTCACAGAATGCGCCAATGGTTTGTGCGCTGCCGGGTTCTTGCGCACCAAAGTCATTGCACGGCACTCCAATGACAACAGGTCCAGTATCGCCAAACTCGCCGGCTAACGCTTGCATGGGCGCATATTGAGGCGTCAGGCCACATGCGCTAGCAACATTGACCAAAAGGATGGAGCGGCCTTTGAAGGCCGATAGTGGCATAGCGTTGCCATCGAGGGCAGTAAACTCAATATCATGCGCATTCATGTGGTGTCGCTCCCGTGCAGCCGTGCTCAAGAAGTAAACGAAAAATTTACCATTACAATGGCGGTTGGTGACAACTAAATGTTCGTTTTCGAACGGGAGAAGCCCGTGTTAACCGCTGCACTACATGCAACTTTGATCCTAGCCTACCTGATTATAGGGGGCAGCTTAGGCGCGGCTGCTTATTATATATCTGGGTATTCACTCGGAGTTTCTATTTGTCTGGGTGGTTTGTTCAGCACAGCTAGTGGTTTGTTGCACTTGGCTTTTACGCCCAAAACTGCGCGGCTAAGCCGCAACGAAGCGTTTCTTATTCGTAATGAATTTCAAGCTATCAAGCAATCACAGACAGCAACGCTGGAAGATATTGATGCCCTGCGCGATGCGGTAACCCAAGAAGCGCGCGCACGCGACGCGGCACTCACCGCCGAACTGCGTGATTTGGCCAGAATGATCGGGCAGTTTGCGCAGAAAACCAATGCTCGGATGGCTAGCAATCAAACGCCAGCTCAACGTGAAGCACCCAAGCGGTCCGACCAATCGCTGCTGGCCGCCGTTAAATCTGCGATTGAAGATAACCGCGTTGAGCTTCACATTCAGCCAATTGTCGCTTTGCCTCAACGCAAAGTTTGCTTCTATGAGGGCTTCACCCGCTTGCGTGATGCCACAGGGGCGGTGATATTACCCGGTGAGTTCTTGCGGGTTGCCGAACCGTCGGGCTTGGTCAATGAAATCGACAATCTGCTGTTGCTGCGCTGCGTCCAGATTGCCCGCAAAATGGTCAAGCAGGATCGCCGCATGGGCCTATTTTGCAATGTTTCCGCCTCCAGCCTTGCCGACGAAGGCTTTTTCCCGCAATTCATCGCGTTCTTGCGCCAGAACAAGGACCTCGCCAGCTCGATCATTTTTGAGTTATCACGTGAGGCCTTTGATCGTCTGCCCATGGCGGCTGAGCGTAACATGGGGCGGCTGTTTGACCTTGGGTTTCGGTTCTCGATAGATCGTTGTGAAACCATTGATTTGGATTTGCGCAAACTTGAACGCATGGGCGTGCGCTACGTCAAGATTGCTGGCGATACCTTGGTTCGCCAATTGTCACGCGAGGGCGCCGTTCCGGTCACGGGTCTGTCACGCGAATTTGAAGCAGGCGATGTGTCGTCATTGTTTGCGCGCTATGGCGTCGATTTAATCGCTGATCGGGTCGAGAGCGAGCGCACAGTGGTTGAGGTACTTGAGCTTGATATTGCGTTTGCCCAAGGTAACATCTTTGGCAAACCGCGCCCGAGCGGCGAGGTCATGTCTGATGACGCAGACACGCCGCATTTGCGTTTGGCGGGCTAATTCTCGACAAAAATCCGTCAATCATCTTGCCGAGGGCTTGTTTCAAACCCATACTCCTAACCGGGGCATAGTGAGCAAGGACCAAAGCGATGGCTTTACGCAGACAACTCATTGTTTTGGCGTCATTTATTGCCTTAACGACGGCCTGTACAACATCCAGCATGCGTTATACGCCCTATCAAGCGGCTGTGCCTGGAAAGTTTGGCTTTAGTGATCAGCGCATTGAGGCCGCCCGCTATCGCGTGATTTTTGAGGGCAATAGCGCGACGACGCGTCAGCGGGTGGAAGATTCGCTGTTGCTGCGCGCCGCCAATCTGACGCTTGAAAGCGGCTATGACTGGTTCCAGATTGTCAATCGCGCGACCGACCCCAAGACCTATCAAGTGCGAACTCCTGCGATCTCAACGACGTGGGCCAGCGGGTTTGGCTATAACAGCGGCTTTGCATCAGCCCGCGTTTGGTCGCCACGCCATGGCTGGGTCTATTTGCAACAACCCTATTTTCCTTACGCATCGTACAATGATTTTGGCAGTTTCAGTGACCGCAATGATGTTCGTGAGATTACGCGTTTTCAGGCCACTGCTGAAATTATCTTGGGCAAAGGCCCTAAACCCGCTGATCGCGCCGATACATTTGATGCGCGTGATGTGACGACTAATCTGGCACCGCGCTTGGCAGGACCGGCG
Source organism: Alphaproteobacteria bacterium (assembly GCA_043721175.1). Lineage (GTDB taxonomy): Bacteria > Pseudomonadota > Alphaproteobacteria > Caulobacterales > Aquidulcibacteraceae > Aquidulcibacter. Next base: position 2,973 of record JAYSRI010000555.1, on the reverse strand, counting down.
ACACCGCCTGAATGAGCAAGCTGCACCTTTTTCGCGAAACGCAAGAGACGTTTGAGCTAACACCGCTGGCCGTCGACGCGATAGTCAGCGGCACCCCGAGCGCGTCAACGCTCAACATTTTCCAAACTTCTAACGACAAGGTGTTTAGTGGCATTTGGCGTGTGACGCCCGGTGCATGGCGCGTTGTTTATGATGAATGCGAATATTGCTATATTATCAAAGGCCGCGCGCGCATTGAAGAAACTGGTGGCCGTGCCTTTGAGATTTCGGCCGGCGACGCGTTCGTGCTGGATGCTGGGTTTGAAGGGACATGGCATGTCTTGGAAGATTTGGAAAAGCACTACATGATCGTTCTTCCGTAAACCTTTTATTGCGGCATTAAAAGCTTGCATCCGACACGCAAAACAAGCCAAGGCCTTGCTATGTCAAACGTAAAAATCAGCCCTTCCATTCTGTCCGCTGACTTTGCGAAGCTGGGCCAAGAAGTTGCCGACATCAGTGCTGCGGGCGCAGATATGATCCATATTGATGTAATGGACGGTCACTTTGTACCCAACATCACAATCGGCCCACAAGTTGTCAAAGCGCTACGTCCACACAGCAATTTGCCGTTCGATGTGCATTTGATGATTGCCCCCGCCGATCCTTATCTGGAAGCCTTTGCACAGGCGGGTGCCGACATTATTTCTATCCATCCCGAGGCTGGACCTCATTTGCACCGCAGCTTGCAAACCATCAGGTCACTTGGAAAAAAAGCCGGAGTTGTGCTCAATCCGTCGACACACGAAACTTGCCTCAGCCACATAATAGACATGGTTGATCTTATTCTAGTGATGAGCATAAATCCGGGTTTTGGTGGGCAGAGTTTCCTTGAGAGCCAATTGCCAAAGATTGAGGCGTTGAGAAAAATGATAGATGCCACGGGCCGCGAAATTATGCTTGAAATAGATGGTGGCGTGAATCCGGTTACGGCCCGGCAGTGTATAGCAGCCGGTGCTGACACGTTGGTTGCCGGAACTGCGGCATTCAAAGGTGGTCCCGGTGCCTACAAAGCCAACATACTTGCGCTACGATCCTAGGTTTTAGGAGGAAATTAAATGCGTCCCGCTGGTTCCCAAGGAGATAGCGGTAAGCTGGTTATTTCGCGGAGCAATGATGCTGGTCGTGTTATATCAAGTGCCTACCTTTCGTCGGGCAATATCGTGTTATCTGATGCTTGGCGAGACAATATCGGCCGACTTATTGATTGCCGAAAAGCAAGTTCAGCGGTTGGCGAACAAGCACAATCGGGAATTGCACCAAAGATAGCGAATTTGACGCAGTTTGACCCCGTTTTGGGTCCATTCTCTCGGCCAGAAGCGGCTCACTCTGCTTGGGCGCAAAGCCTCGATTTCTTGCGTGATCTGGGTGGAGTTGAAAGCAGTGGCATTGGCTTGCGAGAGGCATGGTTGGTGACGTGGTGTCATAGTGCCATTCCAAAACCCAACATGCTGGCCAGTTTTAAGACAGCACAAAATATCGACGCTGGCACAAAAACAGATCGGCTCATCTGGCGATCAAAGCGCGTTGTGAATTGCATGCTCTACGTCTTGCCAATGTCGGACAAACTTGACGACACTACAGCGACAAAATTCTGGCAGAATTTTCTTGATGACATCATTAAGTTAGCGGCTCCTACCGATACATTGTGGCAAAGCCTAAAGGCCGGATTTCATCCCCTCAGCCCTCGGGCTTTGTGGCTAAGGGCCATCGCCATAGCCTGTCTTGACGTGGTGTTCCCTGGCTTGTTGCTGTCCGAGGTGACCAAAAAGGCCATCGAACATATCAACGGTGCGATTGAGACAGATGGCACAATGGCTGGCGGGTCGATCATGGCGACGCTATCTGCTGCCGCCGATTTGGCTATGATCGCCGCTCTGCCTGCGATTTCCACGACTTATACAAGAACATGCCAAGCCCTAATCACTATGCGCCATGACAGCGGCACTCTAGTTATGCTTGGCGAAGGGGATGGCGAGTATCGTGAATTGCTGGATGCTATTATTGGCCACCGGCCAAAGCGTGCGCGATCTCCGGTGTTGTCGAAAATCGGCATTGCGTTCGCCGCCTTGGGGTCCACAAATGTATGGCTTCGGGTGCCAGTTGACGGCAGCAATTGGGCAGGTTTGTGCGATTTAGAAATTGATGCCGCAGCTGTTCTCACAAACCAAGTTCACACTAAATCGGGCATATCTTCAAATGTGCCGATGCAAGTTGTGTCAGCCCGTTCAAAGCGGCGCGATGAGCGCGATGTCGTCATATTGGAAGCATCCGCAATTGTGCGCATCGCCAATGCCGACTTTAACTTGTGTCGCGAGCTCAGGCTATCGCATGAGGGGCACCGGATTGCTTGCGAAGACATCATGACATGCCAGAGCTCACCTTCATGTCAACCGAAGTTGAAAGTTTGCTTTGCCTTGCCTTACAATTGCCAATTATCGCTCGCAAAAGACGGTTGTAGCGCTCTGATTTTGTTAGAAAACAAAATTGCTTGGCGACTAAGGGCTGACAGTATGATACCCATTTTGACACCGACACCTCATTCAATGCACATGGGTAAATCCGCAACATCAGGCATTTTTTTAGAATTCGAGACAGAATTTTGTTGGCAACGTGGCGGCTTTCGGGCTACTTGGGTGCTCACCCTCGAGGTTTTATAGTGACACGTCATAATTTAAGCTTTTTTTCTTTGGGCTACAGCGTTGATATTGCAATTGCCGCTATGAGCATCTGGCTCGGATTGGGGCTGTCGTTTGGATTGAATTTTGATAAAGCGCCAGTTCCTGGTGCTTTTGTTGCAGTGGCGGCCTTTACATTCAGCATGGCGCTGACTTTGGTAGCATTTCGCCTCAATCAGACTGTCTGGCGTTGGACAACTGCCGATGATTTGGTGCGCTTGTCACAAGCTGTGGCAGTTGCCGGCGTCGGCTCCGT
>JAYSRI010000554.1:0-5804 GCA_043721175.1 Alphaproteobacteria bacterium | reverse complement strand
CGACGTCGGCGGTTTCGAGCGGGCCAGTTTCACTATCTTCACCGAGGCGATGGTCCAAATATTCACGGATCGTCGCCGTTACACCCCCGCCCGACATTTCCATCTGATACAGCGCTTGCACGGCGGCCAAACGCGCACCACGGCGCGCATCGGCGCGGCTGGTTGGTTTTGCCTGGGTCATACGCCGCCCATGTTCAGGCTGCGTTTGATTTTTAACATCGACAAACAAGCCTCGACGGCATCCTTGCCCTTATTCTTCTGAGCACGCGACGCCCGCACAATGGCTTGGGCTTCGTTTTCAACTGTCAAAATACCATAGCCAATTGGCAAACCTTCCACTGACATGACCATTAGCGCACGGGCACTCTCGCCGCACACATAGTCATAATGGCTGGTCTCGCCACGAATGACGCAGCCGAGTGCGACAAAGCCGTCATATTTTCGTCCAGCGGGCCTGTGTGCGGCGCGCTCGGCATTGGCGATGACGGCCGGTATTTCAAAAACCCCCGGCACGCGGATGATGTTATGTGTGGCCCCCGCCTCATTGAGTGCATCCACCGAACCGCCGACTAACTCGTCGGCAATATGCTTGTAAAAGTCGCCAACAACCAAAAGGACATGGGGTGGATCGATGTGTAGGCTCATTGTTATGTCCAAGTGCAAAAGGACGTCGTTAGCGAGGCTTATCTGCCCCGAAACGACAATATACGGTCCACGTACCTTGCCATTTGATCCGCTTCAAGGTTGACGCGCGTACCAACTACCGCTTGACCGAGCGTCGTTACATCCCATGTGTGGGGTATCACGTTGATTCCAAAACAATCTTCGGAAACTTCGTTGATCGTCAAAGAAATACCGTCCACCGCGATTGAGCCTTTTGGCGAGACGTATTTCGCCATATCTGCCGGAACCTTAATTATAACCCGGTGGCTTTCGTTTTCGCGTTCAACACTGGTAATCACGCCGATGCCGTCGACATGCCCCGAAACCGTGTGCCCGCCAAGCTCGTCACCCATTTTGAGCGCGCGTTCCAGATTGAGCTGGGTTCCAACATCCCATGTGCTCGCTGTGGTCAGATCGAGGCTCTCTTTCGAGACCTGGACCCGCCACTTACAGCCGCCCTCAATCTCCACAAATGAAATCAACGTCAGACAGACCCCTTGATGACTAACCGATGCGCCAATCTGCAAGCTGCCTAACTCGTAACGGGTTTCAACCTCAAAAACAGCATCATAGCCTTGGCGGCGATCTGCTGCGACAATCGTGCCCACGTCCGTGATGATTCCTGTAAACAATCTAAGCTCCCTTTTTTTTCGTCACGCGGTAGGTTTCCATCATGTCGGAACCCACTTTTTCGATTACTAGAGGTCTCAAGTTGATAGCTTCACCCAAAGCTGTCACGTTGAGGCTCGCAATTCCCGGCAAACCATCGCCACCAATCAGAATAGGTGCGCGAAACCAAACAAGTTCATCGACCAAACCCGCACGCAAAAATGACGTCGCCACGCGTGTGCCGGCTTCAACCATCACCCGTCCGACACCCATATCGGTATAAAGAAGCCGCAGGCAATCACGAATATTGAGCCCGCCCAAACCACTTTTCAAAAGATCAACATAATAGCGCCGAACGTTAGGACTGTGATCGGCTGGTAACTCCTTACGCCAACCTGTGCCATGGAATAGCAACACTGGGCCAAGGTCCCCCGTTTGCATCAATCGTGACCCCAACGGCATGCGTTGATTTGAATCAAGCACGGCTCGAATTGGCTGGTCAAAAGAAGGAGGATCAGTTCGCGCCGTCAGCTCAGGATCATCGGCCAAAACGGTGCCAATGCCGGTTAACACGCAATCGTGATTGGCGCGCATATTATGAACCCTAGCACGAGATTCAGGTCCAGTTATCCACTTTGACGCGCCTGTAGACGTGGCAATGTATCCATCTAAACTTGATGCCAGTTTCAGGGTAACAAATGGCAGTGACGAACTTTTTTTAGTCATCTTTCAGATCAATTTTCGGCTTATTGTGCGCCGCGATGCGTTCTTTCAAAGCCTCCAGCTCTTCATCGACGAAACGATTGAAATCCTCGGCTTCGCGGAAATCGCGATACACCGAAGCATAACGGACGAAAGCAACCGGATCGGTTTCGCCCAGCGCATCCAAAACATATTGCCCAACTGTCTTTGTTGGAATGTCAGTTTCGCCAGAAGTCTCCAAACGTCGCACGATCCCCGATACCAAATGGTCAATCCGCTCATCTGGTACGTCACGTTTGCGCAGAGCAATGAAGACAGAGCGTTGCAGCTTATCGCGATCAAACGCCTCTCGCACGCCGTCGCGCTTCACAACGCGCAATTCACGCAACTGCACCCGCTCATATGTTGTGAAACGGCCCCCGCAAGCGGGGCATTGGCGCCGACGCCTTATTGATGCGCTATCCTCGGCGGGCCTTGAATCTTTGACTTGGCTATCGGCAAACCCACAAAATGGACAACGCATATTTTATCCTTCGCGCGCTGTATGCGCATCTTGACCTGTTGCGGCCTAAACTACCCAATACCGCTAGTCATATATTGGGAACCGCGCGCACATTGTCCGCACTTCCTCACGAACTCGCGTTTCAACTTCAAGATTTCCATCCGGAGTTCCTGCAAGACCATCTAAGACTTCAACAATTTTATTGCCGATCCAAGTAAATTCGTCGGTCTTGAAACCGCGCGTTGTTCCCGCAGGTGACCCTAACCGCACGCCGGACGTTGTTGCAGGTGGTTTTGGATCAAACGGAACACCGTTTTTGTTGCAGGTGAAACCGGCACGCTCTAAGGCGGCTTCGCTGGCTTTCCCCGTCAAATCCTTTGGCCGCAAGTCAACCAGCACAACGTGCGTATCAGTGCCACCGGCAACCAAATCAAACCCACCAGCTTTCACAGCCGCCGCCATAGCTTGCGCGTTAGCCACGACCTGACTGGCATAAGTTTGAAAGTCGGGCTTTAGTGCTTCACCAAACGCAACCGCCTTTGCAGCGATGACGTGCATCAGTGGCCCGCCTTGTAGCCCCGGAAATACCGCCGAGTTAAACTTCTTGCCAAGAGCGACGTCATTGGAAAGAATCATTCCACCACGTGGCCCGCGCAGGGTTTTGTGGGTTGTTGTCGTTACGACATGGGCATGATCAAGAGGATTTGGATGCGCCTTGCCCGCAACAAGGCCCGCGAAATGCGCCATATCGACCATGAAGTACGCCCCCACCGAATCAGCAATTTCGCGGAACCGCTTGAAATCAATTTGACGGGGATAGGCAGAGCCGCCAGCAATGATGATTTTGGGTTGATGAGTTTTGGCAAGTTGCTCTACTTGATCATAATCAATCAAATGATCGTCAGGCTTTACGCCATATGAAACCGCCTTAAACCATTTGCCCGACTGGTTTGCCGGCGATCCGTGCGTCAAATGGCCACCACTTGCCAGGTCCAGCCCCATGAAAGTGTCACCGGGCTGCAAGAGAGCCAGAAAAACAGCTTGATTGGCCTGAGCGCCAGAATGAGGTTGAACATTTACATAGTCACAATTGAACAATTGCTTGGCCCGCTCAATTGCCAAAGTCTCAGCAATATCAACAAACTCACACCCACCGTAATAGCGACGACCAGGATAACCCTCCGCATATTTGTTAGTCATGACAGAGCCTTGAGCTTCCAATACAGCGCGGGATACGATATTTTCTGAAGCAATCAGTTCAATCTGGCTTTGCTGACGCTTCATTTCTTCGGCGATAGATTTTGCGATTTGTGGATCAGTGCTCGTCAAATCAGCGGAAAAAAATTGCTCGGCTTGTAGTTTAGTCGCAAGAAGTTCGGTGGTCATTTTGGTTCTCCGTTGCCTGCAACATTAGCGATTTTGACAGTGGAGTGCAACCTATCGCGCACTCGAACGTTTATAGCTGTGGCAAGCAAATTCGTAGTTATCACCACAGCTTAATTGGTACGAACGGCATAATTTTCAACGCGACGTTTCAATTTCGCTAATTAACTTATAATTCATTTACGAAAGTGAAAATTATAATCAATTTTCGTCACGATCAATACTTGCATCTGAGTGTAAAAGGGCGCAAACGCATCACATGTTCAGCCGTAAGGCGCAAAAACTGGAAAGGTATAATATGAGGGACGACAATGTGCCCCACGCCACGGACTTACTTGAGATGACGACTGAGATCGTTTCCTCATACGTGAGCGCCAATGAGATAAGTGCAGAGAACCTGGGTGATTTGATCCGAAGCGTGCATCGCAGCCTTGGGAGCCTTGGCAATGTAATAGAAGCTGAAAAACCAACTGAGCGTCCAAAGGCTGCTGTAACAGTCGCCAAGTCAATTACCGATGATTACATTGTGTGCTTGGAAGATGGTAAACGCCTCAAGATGCTGAAGCGTTATTTGCGCTCCAAGTATGATCTTTCACCGGACGACTACCGAAAGCGCTGGAACTTGCCAGCGGACTATCCAATGGTCGCCCCAAACTATGCCAAGCGCCGCTCTGAGTTTGCCAAGCAAATTGGTCTTGGACGCGGTGTCCGCGGTCGCGGCTAGACATTTAGGCTATCAAGCCTCGCTTAAATTGCGGCGGTGTGCTTAACGGCACATCGCCGTTTTTTTGTGGTTGCATGGTGTTTGCCGACCTAGCAGCTTGTTCATTGACTACGGTTTCGCGGGCCTTGTTGAGTTTGCGCAATGCAAGCGCATTCTGATCGGCGCGCGAGGCTGTGGCTGGAGTTGTAACACTAACTTCCAAGCCAGACTCCACATCAATTGCATTGACTTGGGCGTAGGCACCCGAAACTCGAACTTCGATTATGGTTTCACGTTCGGGCATGGTCTGACTATCTAACCCCTCAGTAAACCGCCAATTTGTCAGCCAGTTTTCTGCTCAGTAAAGCTAAACCAAACCTCTGACACAGCATCGACAAGTGCCCGACAAATATCCGCGCCGTGTAATGGACTAGGGGTGAAACGCAATCGCTCAGCCCCGCGTGGCACCGTTGGAAAGTTGATCGGCTGAACATAAATGCCGTAATCGCTCAAAAGTTTATCTGATATCGCCTTGCAACGCACTGCATCACCCACAAACAACGGTACAATATGGGTGGTTGAACTATCCATCACTGGAAGCCCCGCTTCACGAAACAACTTCTTGAGCAGTGCCGAATGGGCTTGATGAGCACTCCGCAGTGCGCCCCCTTCTTGGCTTTTCAGAATACGAACACTTTCTAGCGCGCCAGCTGCCAAAACGGGTGCCAACGACGTGGTGAAGATAAAGCCCGGTGCAAACGTGCGTATCGCGTCGACAAAACCGCGCGTCCCAGCAATGTATCCACCCATCAGGCCAAAAGCCTTACCAAGCGTGCCCTCTATAACGTCAATTCGGTCCAGAGCGCCGTCTCGCTCAGCAACGCCCGCACCGCGCGCGCCATAAAGGCCAACCGCGTGAACCTCGTCGAGATAAGTCATCGCCTTAAACTCGTCGGCCAAATCACAGATTTCATGGATCGGCGCAACATCACCGTCCATCGAATACACGCTCTCAAAAGCAATCAGTTTCGGGGCACTCTCTGGCGCCGCTTCGAGTAATTGACGTAAGTGAGCTACGTCATTGTGACGGAACAGTCGTTTCTCACAACCTGACCGCCTGATCCCTTCAATCATCGAAGCATGATTGAGCTCGTCAGAAAAAATGATGCAGCCGGGCAGTATCCGCGCCATAGTTGCAAGGGTTGCGTCATTAGCCACATAGCCAGAGGTGAACAGCAACGC
>JAYSRI010000553.1:0-2323 GCA_043721175.1 Alphaproteobacteria bacterium | reverse complement strand
CGCACGAGTTTAAGCTGATCATTGAACAAAGCATGCGCGCGTTTACACTGGAATCCTAAGTATCTTCGCGCAACAATCCTTGTACAAACCCGCTTAGCCAAGGCTGCCGCGCGCGCGCCATGCGCTCGGTGGCGAGGATGGTTTTGAGTTGGGCGTAGGCGACGTCGATGTCTTCATTGACCAATACATAATCAAAGTTCTCCCAACGGCTAATCTCGCCATAGGCATTAGTCATCCGTTTTTTCACCACCTCGGCGCTGTCTTGCCCGCGCGAAATGAGACGGCGTTTGAGTTCAGCCATATTGGGTGGCAAGATGAATACTTTCACCACGTCCGCCGCCGCTGACGAACGCAATTGCGATGCACCTTGCCAATCGACATCAAACATCAAATCATGACCCGCTTCAAGCCTCGCATAAGCGCTGGCGCGGGGACTACCATAGTAATGATCATGCACCTCCGCCCATTCTAAAAAGCCATCAGTGGCACGATTGGCGCGAAACACGTCCTTATCAACAAAGTGATAGTGCACACCTTCAATTTCGCCGGTACGCGGAGCGCGGGTTGTCCACGAAATTGATAGTGAGATTTCCGAATCTTCATCGACCAATCGGCGCGATAAGGTTGTCTTTCCCGCCCCCGACGGGCTCACCAGTGCCAGCATCAAGCCACGACGACGACGAGATGCGGAGCTATTCGACATTGGCAGCTTGTTCTTTCAATTGATCAATCGTTGCTTTGAGATCAAGGCCTGCGCGCGTGAGCGGCATTGCAGCAGCTTTGGCAGTTAATGTATTGGATTCGCGATGAAATTCTTGTGCTAAGAATTCTAGTTTCCGGCCAATATCGCCGCCACCGGATAACAACTTTCGTGCTTCAACGATATGCGATTCCAAACGATCAAGCTCCTCGCGCACATCAGCTTTCAGCGCTAACGCAGCGGCTTCTTGTAGCAAGCGTTGCTCGTCATACGGGGTTTCGCCGAGCAATTCCGCTGCGCGTTTGTGAACGCGGTCACGGATGGCGCGAACTTGGTCCTCGGCGGCATCGGCGGCTTGACTTGCGACAGACTCGATCTTGTCGAAAATGTCTGTGAAGAGGCGATGCAGCGCTGCACCTTCAGTCCGGCGAGCACCTTGTAACGCATCCAATGCGGCTTCTAGGCCAACAATAAACGCGGCCTCGCGCATGGCCTTAATCTCGTCAGCCTCAACAATATCAGAGGTTTCAATCACCCCTCGCAGTGACAACAAGCCATCCCATGTCGGTTTGCTAACCGTTCCTGCCTCAATAAATGGCTGGCCTTCATGAATGTAAAACGCCAACACATCAGGATTAATGCGCAACTGCGGGGCCGTGCTATTGACTTCTTTTTTGGCCGATAATGTGACTTGCAGAGACCCACGCTTGAAGCGCTTTGCGCACGCTTCACGAATCCGGGGCTCCAGCGATTCCATACCCGGTGGCGTGCGGAATTTGACGTCGAGGTTGCGACCATTGACGCTGCGCGCTTCCCACGCCCAATTAACCTCGGCGACCAGACCTTCACTACGGCCAAAGCCTGTCATCCCCGATATTGGGCCAGAAAGAGGAGCACTCATTTTGGTGCAGCTCCATTCAGGTCAGCATCTTTGGCTTCTTGTTTGGCGCGCCATTCACGCCAGCGCTGCACATTTCTGTCATGCTCGGCGTAGGTTTCCGCGAATACGTGCCCGCCAGAGCCATCGGCAACAAAGAAAAGCTCTTCAGACTTGGGCGGATTAAGCACCGCTGCAATAGCCGCCCGCCCCGGGTTTGCAATCGGCGTTGGCGGCAATCCTTGGATCACGTAAGTGTTCCAGGCATGGGGGTTCTCAAGGTCGGATTTGAATATCTTGCGACGCAATGGCGCGCCTTTGGTGATGCCGTAAATAATGGTTGGGTCCGATTGCAGCTTCATACCTTTGCGCAATCGGTTGACAAAAACTGCTGCAACGCGGGGCCGTTCCTCGGCCACACCAGTTTCCTTTTCCACAATTGAAGCCAGCGTCACAGCCTCTTCTTTGGTGCGGATGGGCAAATCTGGCGCGCGCTTAAGCCAAAGCTCCTCCAGCATGTCATCATGGGATGCCCGCATCTTGGCGACAATATCGGCGCGGGTGTCGCCGCGCTGGATCATGTAGGTGTCAGGGTTTAACGATCCCTCGGCTGGTGCGGGTGGAAGGTCACCGGTCAAGATTTTGTTGGCCGTAAGGCGTGTGTAAATTTGGCTGACACTCCAGCCTTCGGGCAACGTAACGCTTCGTTTCATGCCTTTGCCGCTGGCCAGAATAGCCGCGATCCT
>JAYSRI010000552.1:0-5821 GCA_043721175.1 Alphaproteobacteria bacterium | reverse complement strand
TTTAAATGGTGGGCGTAACAGGGATTGAACCTGTGACCCCCTCGATGTCAACGAGGTGCTCTCCCGCTGAGCTATACGCCCGCCTTTTTGGCGAAGGCCATAACAGCCCCGGGAAGCGGGTTCTAGCGCAGGCCAACTATAGGAGCAAGGCTATTGCTGCTTTGGGTTCATCTTTCGAGGTGTAGCGCACAGCGCGGACGCATTTGACACAAAAAAGGGCCACGTGTTGCCACGCAGCCCTTATCTTTGAATTTAACCTGTAAAATTCGGGCCATAGCGCGCAAAATCTGAAACAGATTTTCTTGGGCCACATACGCTCAAATTTAGAGTGCTAGACCGACTTGACGTGCTTCATAAATGAAGAACGGCGATCTAGCGGCACATTTGATAGCCACATGGCGCACCCGGAGGCGCCATCACGACTGGCGCACCTTGTTGGACATAACCCTGCTGGGCGTAGCCTTGTTGTGAATAAGCAGGGCCAGCCTGATAAGATTGAGTGATCACGACTGTTTGCTGCTGCTGTTGAGCAACGTAGGAATCTTCTGGCACATAGCCCGGACGGCCATAAGCTGGAGGTGCGGCAACCAATGGGCCGCGACGCTCTTGCCCATAGTAAGAAGCGGACGATGGCTGATACCAATCTTCGCCGGCTACTACTTGGTGACCTTGGTAAACGGGCTGTGGCGCTTGGTAGATGGGTTGCTGATAGACAGGTTGTTGCGGCTGATACGCAGGTGCCTGATACACAGGCTGTTGTTGCATTGGCGGCTGGTACACAGGGGCTTGATAAACTGGGGCTTGATACACTGGGGCTTGGTTATAGCCCTGTTGTTGTTGCTGAGGAAAATAACGAACTTGCGGTTGTTGATACGCTTGGGGCTGAGCATAGGCCTGATGGGTTGCACCATAGGAACGCCCCGAGTCTTGGGTGTAAAGTGCGCGCGGTGAGCAATCGACCGAGGCGCTGCCAACTTTGGCACCAATGATTGCACCCACAACAGTGCCTAAAATTACACCTTCGGGACGCACAGCGGCCGCAGCCAGTGCACGACCAGCGGACGCGCCACCCAGTGCCCCAAGAAAGCCGCCAACATTGCGCGCTGTGCGACGATCATCATAGCAAGCGGGGTCAATATTGGCAGCATAGGCTTGTTGTTGCCCACCGTAATTGCCGCCACCATGCCCGTGAGCAAATGCAGGTGCTGCCGCTAGAGACGCCAGAGCGGTCGCTGAAAGAATTAGGTTACGCATTGTATGTCTCCGTTGAGTGGCATAGTCGCCGGTCATTTTGGTTCAATAACTAATTGGTAGGCAGCAAGTTCCGCACCAAACTGGTACAGTGATGTCGATACGATCTCTTAGTAGCCAGGTGGGCGCCAACCTTGTGGGCATTGGCAAACCCAAACTGCTTGTCGCTGCGCGTAGCCTTGCGAATTGCTGACAATGCGTGCACCCCAACCACAAACTTGACCACCTTGATTGACGACACTCGCTGGACCAGTCCAAGTCGTCGTGGATTGGCGATAGCTACTGGAACTGGACATCATCGATGCCATTGTTGTGGATTGGCCCGTTATTTGAGGGCGATATGATGCGGCGCGGTCCTTGATTGGATCGTGATAGCTTGTGCCACCATAGTTTGAGCTGTGTTGGGTCACGCTTGTTTGATGGGCTGTCGTGCCTGTCGCGACCCGCCGAGTTGAAGCATATCCACGATTGCCTGTGGTCGTTTGAACACGCGGCGCGGTTGATGCTACAGCGTGGCGGGTTCTAGTAGCGCTGACGCGATTGCGCGTGGTTTGGGCAGATTTTGCAGCTTTTCGGCTGTGCGATTGCGTGGCGGCCAAAGATGTTGATGTGCGGCGCGGGACTGTGACGATTTGTGTCCGCCGATGCACACGGGCAGGCCGTGAAGCAAGACCAGCAGCGTAACCTTCGTCATATCCGGGCGACGTTCTAGGCGGGGCGTATGGTGCTGGTGCCTGATAGGCGGGTGCTTGATAAACTGGTGCCTGTTGAGGGCTACTATTGCATGCGACGTAAATGCATTGGGCAAAAGCGGGGCTTCCAGCCAAGAAAGCGATAGTTGAAGCGATCAAAGCGACACGCATAAGATAGTCCTTTTCTGGGACGTAAAACAAAATGTTGGGTGGAATTCTTCCAACCGTGTCATCAACATATGCGATAAAACAGATTTGCGCGCTAGGTTTCGCCGATTTGGCGAAAAAAATCGCAGGCATGGCTACCAAGCTAAGGTTACTCGCAAGCATATAACACAAAAAGCCCCGTCATTGCGACGGGGCTTTATTCACGATCACTCGGGCACAAGAGATCATGGTGTAGAACTTAACGGTTGGCGGGATACCACTGGCCGTCATTGGCTTGGCACATCCATATATTTTGGGTCATAAAGCGACCGTCTGGCTGACGGATTGAGCTTTCGCCCCAACCACATTGCTGGCGCGGTGCCGCAGGTGGGTTGTAAGAAGCGCGGTAAGCGCGGTCTTGATGGCGATTGTTGTCGTTATTGCCGTTGTCATAGTTGCTGTAGCCATAGCCGTTGTTTTGATACGAACTTTGACGTGGAGCGGGCTGGGTGCCACGGTAAGCATAGTCGTCACAAGCTACGCGGCGGCGGCCAACTTCAGAACCTGCGACGGCACCAATAACCGCGCCAAGAACTTGGCCTTCCGAGCGGGCGTTGCGGCCAGCAATTTGCTTGCCCAGCACAGCACCAGCCACCGCGCCGATTGCGCCACCGGCTAAACGGTTATTATTGACTGATTGTTGGCAGCCTTGAGTTGGCGGCGCATAGCCATAATTTTGCGCGGAGGCAAAAGTAGGGGCAGCGAATGAGGCGATTGCAGTTGCAGCAGCGGCGGCAGTTAAGATCATGGTACGCATCGGTTTGTTCCTTTGCTGGAAGAAGACCCCGTTGACGATGGGGGGGCTATTGGGTGGGCCTTCTGTGAAAGCTAACTTGCAACTTCGTGCATGAACGGCGCATGAGCAGATATGACCAAAGATATTCAGGAAACAACGACACTCACAATCGACCATGTGGGGGCGCGCGGCGACGGCGTTAGCCGTGAGGACGAGCGGGCCGTGCATGTCTCATACACGCTGCCTGGCGAAGTTGTGGACGTGGTGCAGCGCGGTGAGCGCGCGCGTCTGGTGGACATTCTAACAGCTTCACCACAGCGCATTGAACCAGTCTGTAAGCACTTTGGCGTGTGTGGTGGCTGCACGTTGCAGCACTGGGACCAGCACGCGATGCTTGCTTGGAAAGGCGAGTTAGTAAGCCGTGCACTGGCCCGCAAAGGCATTGACATCGAAGTTGTGCCCGCCATTGCGTCTTGGGGCAATGGGCGCAGGCGCGCGAGCTTTCACGCGAAGATGGGCGCGGCCGGCTTTGAGTTTGGTTTTGCCGAGGCGAAATCACACAAAATTGAAAGTATTAGCGAGTGCCCGGTTTTGACGCCGAGCCTACAGGCAGCAATCCCACGCCTGCGGGCTTTGGCTGAAGGCCTGACGCCCAGAGGCGAGACGATTGATGTGGCGGTGACCGAGACGCCGACCGGGATTGATGTGGATGTTCGCAACGCCGGCAAGGTAGACAGGTTTGAACGCCGTGGCCTCGAACGGCTCGGACATTTGGCAGAGGTTGCCCAGATTGGGCGCTTAACGCTGCATGGGCATACGGCGGTGTCGCGCACCAGTCCGCGCGTGAAAATGGGACATGCGATTGTCGCAGTCCCAGCAGGTGCCTTTTTGCAAGCAACCCGGGCGGGAGAGGACGCTCTGGTTGGCAAGGTTCTAGAATGGACCAAGGGCGCCAAGCATGTCGCCGATCTTTTCGCGGGTCTCGGCACGTTTGCTTTGCGCCTAAAAGACACGGCCCAAGTCACAGCTATTGAGGCCGATCCTGCCGCTGTTGCAGCTATGAAAGCAGCAGCTGACGCATTGGCGGGCGGAAAAACCCTGACTGCGATCGCCCGCGATCTATTTCGTGCGCCATTCACACCCCACGAAATGAAGGGCATTGATGCCATCGTGTTTGACCCGCCGCGCGCCGGAGCTGAGGCTCAAGCCTTACAAATTGCGCGCTCTAAAGTTAAACTTGTCGTTGCAATATCCTGCGACCCGGCCACCTTTGCTCGTGACGCGGCCATTCTAATTGAAGGTGGGTTTACGCTGGCAGAAATTGTGGCTTTTGATCAGTTCCGATATACCTCGCACGTCGAGATCGCCGCAAAATTTACGAGGCCGAAGAAGTGACCTATTGGACTACGACCAAATTGGCCGACATGAGCGAAAGCCAATGGGAAGACTTATGCGACGGGTGCGGGAAATGTTGTCTTATCCGGCTTGAGGATGATGACACAGGTGAAATTTATACTACTGACGTCTCTTGCAAATTACTGGATGGGGTGGCCTGTACGTGTCGCGACTATCCCAATCGACAGAAATTTGTGCCTGATTGTGTAAAACTAACGCCCCAAAATATGGGCGAATTGAGTTGGCTCCCCAAGACGTGCGCCTATCGGTTGGTGGCGGAAAACAAGCCTCTGCATGACTGGCATCACCTGATAAGCGGCGACCGCAGTGCTGTTCATGCAGCAGGTATGAGTGTGCAGAATAGAACGACACCTGAAGGCCGTGTGAAAGCAAAGCACTTGATCAAAAGAATCAACATCTGGCCCGGTGAAGCGTAAATCTGTCTAGACCGCGCAGCGGCTGCTGCGCTATTCAAGTCCGACATAAAAAGATGCGCAGCAGGCGCTGCATGGTCCAAGGAAGTGGTAAAATGAAACTCGGCCGTCTCAATCATGTTGGTATTGCAGTCCCATCCATCGCACTAGCTTTGGACAATTATAGGGCGCTTTATGGCGTCGAAGACTGTGATATCACGCCTATCCGCGACATGCCTGAACAGGGGGTGCGTGTGGCATTTGTGGATATTCCAAACAGCCAGCTCGAACTGATCGAACCTTTGGGAGAAGCGTCTCCAATCCTAAAGTTTCTCGAAAAAAACCCCACCGGTGGTCAGCATCATGTCTGCTTTGAAGTGCCTGAAATTTATGCTGCGCGCGATCTGATGCGCGAACGAGGCGCCACAATTTTGGGCGAACCGCGTATCGGCGCACATGGTACGTTGATCGTGTTTGTCCACCCGAAAAACTCAAACGGTGTTTTGATTGAGTTGATGGAAACACCCAAGGAGGCACATTGATATGAGTTGGTTTACAGCTGTCGTGACATACCTCACTTTGTGGTGGATCGTTTTGTTTTGTGTGCTCCCCTTTGGTTCGCGCAGTCAGGCAGAAGCAGGGGAAGTGATTGAAGGCACCGAACCCGGCGCACCTGTTGTGGCCAACATGAAGCAAAAGCTGATTTGGACAACCGGTCTCACATTGGTGGTTTGGGGGCTCTTGGCGTTGCTCATTTCGTCTGGTTGGATTTCGCTGTCGCACCCGCTTGGCAAATTCGGCCCAGCTTAAAGCTCTACAAGCGTTTGTCGCACTGACAGCGCCTGCACCGTCTCAAAGACGTCGTGCACGCGCAAAATAGCTGCGCCACAATCAGCGGCCCACAATGCGGCAGCCAAGGATCCGCCTAAACGGGAATTTGCGTCCGATCCATCAATCTTGCCAATAAAGCTCTTGCGCGAAGCACCGAATAACACAGGTCTGCCAAGGGCAGCGATGCGTTCCAATTCTTTGATCAGCGTCAGATTGTGGGCAAGACTTTTGCCAAACCCGATGCCCGGATCTACCAGAATATTTTCAAGTTTGATTCCCGCAGAAACCGCAGCGCC
>JAYSRI010000551.1:0-2330 GCA_043721175.1 Alphaproteobacteria bacterium | reverse complement strand
TTGGACGATATCGGTGGTGCCGCGCAATCCTATGCCCAAGCGGCTGGCCTTGATCCTGAGAACCCAAAAGCGTTGGCTGGGCTGGCACGCTGTTACATCTTGGGGGGTGATCTTGGTCAAGCCCACGAGATACTGGTGTCGATTGGCAAAGACAAAGCAAAAGATCCCGATGTTATCGCCGTCGCAGCCCAACTTGCCTTGGCCCAGTTAACGCTAAATGCCGGTGAGCCGGAGGCTATTGCTGCAGCTCTGACCCAAAGCCCTGATGATCATCAGGCCCGGTTTGACTTGGCTTTGGCTTACATTAGAGTCGGCAATTTAGCTGGAGCCGCAGACGCGCTACTTGAAATCATTGGCCATGAGCGTAATTGGAATGAGGATGCGGCGCGCAAACAATTGCTTGTCGTCTTTGAGGCTGCTGGGCCAAACTCAGAGGTTTCACGCAATGGACGTCGCCGTTTATCGGCTATATTATTCTCGTAAACACGACTCACCTCCTGACAGGATCCTGACTTCATGACTGCAGGCTATGTGTTTCGAAAACCAAGCGATTTACCAGACACCATCCCCGTGTTCCCATTAGCGGGTGCGTTGTTGTTTCCCCGTGGCCAACTGCCGCTCAATATATTTGAGCCACGCTATCTCAATATGATAGACGATGCCTTGGCCGGCAACAGGCTTATTGGCATGATACAGCCTGACGGGTCGGGTGACCGCGAGAAACCGGGTCTGTCGCGGGTAGGTTGCGTTGGAAAACTGACTGCTTTTGCCGAGACAGACGACGGACGTTACCTGATTACACTCAGCGGCATTTGCCGTTTTGCTGTCGCGCGCGAATATCAAGGGACAACTCCTTATCGCCAAATCACCCCCGATTGGCGACCTTTTGGCGGCGATCTAAAGGTTCCCCGCGCTTTTGAGGGGTTTGATCGGGGTCCGCTTTTAGACGCGCTGCGCAACTATCTAGACCGCAACAGCCTCAATGCCGACTGGTCGAGCATTGACGAAGCCCAAGCTGAGCCTTTGGTGAACGCTCTATCAGCGCTATGCCCATTTGTGGCAATCGAAAAGCAGGCTTTGCTTGAAGCTGAGACAATTGAGACGCGTCGTGATGTTTTGATCGCTTTGATGGATATGGATCAGGGCGGTCGTGCAGAAGATGACGAAGATGAGGAAAGGCCGATCCAATGAGCGAGACCACCCAACAACGTGCCATTGACCCTCGATTGCTTGAGATTTTGGTTTGCCCCGCAACGCGCTCAAAATTGACTTACGACAGTGTGAGAAACGAACTTGTCTCCAAATCAGCCCGCCTTGCTTACCCAATACGCGACGGTGTGCCGATTATGTTGTCTGGCGAAGCACGTGAATTGGGCGAAGGTGAGTGAAACGGGTTCCTGGTTGTTGGCCACTCGAGATTGTCGCTAAGGGTAGCGCACGCGTACTCGCCGTTACGTTTGATGATAAAGCTCATTTTGACATCCCATTTGAGCTTTTGCGGATTGAAAGTCCGTCAGCCGAGGTTCAAGGCCATCACGCGGCCGAGAAAAAACTCATCGTCAACAAGCACGATGTTCAGATTCTTAGTATTGAGCCTGTCGGTCGGTATGCCGTGCGTATCGAATTTGACGATGGGCATGACAGCGGTATTTTCACATGGGACTGGCTTTATCGGTTGGGCCATGATCAGGACGCCTTGATGGCGACATACCGGACTTTGACCTTTGCCAGAGAGGCGGCGCGCTGATATAGTCAGGCGTGAAGTGATATCACTGCACCTGGTCAAGTGCCTGTGCCCTGACGTAGTAGAAACTTAGAATTAGGAGAAGCTCTTTCATGTCTAACGCCGTTGATCGTGCTTATGAGATCATTCGCGACGACATTCTGGCGGGCCGCCTAGCACCCGGGCAGCGGTTGCGTGAAGAGGAATTAACACGGCAAACTGGGGTCAGTCGCACGCCTGTTCGTGAGGCTTTGCGGCGGCTTGAAAGCGATGGCTATACAGTTGTCGAGGCCAATCGCGGTGCTTCGGTACCAATCTATTCCAAACGTGATGTTGATGAGATCTATGGCTTGCGCGCGCTCCTTGAGGGCCACGCCGCACGCCGCGCTGCAACCCGAATAACGCCCGAGCAAATCGGTGAGCTTGAGCGCCTGATCGAGGCCATGAAGAGAGAGATGGGTCAGCAAAAAGGCCCCAGCAACATTGAAGCCCAAATGCGCCGGACGACCTTAGACCGCGCGTTTCACGAAATTATTTTATCGGCAGCCGATAATAATCGCCTCTATTCTCTGGTCAGCCAATTGGCGCAAGTCGCTTTGACGGTGCG
>JAYSRI010000550.1:0-2331 GCA_043721175.1 Alphaproteobacteria bacterium | reverse complement strand
CCATTGGAGCCGCTATAACGCTTGCTCATATGGAAAGAATTAAGCCGGGGCATCATCGTTTTGAAACTCCGGTTGGCGTGGTGGGCGTCGAACTTCTTTCAACTGATCGCGCAACCGTCGAAAACGTCGAAAGCTATCGCTACCTTGATGGGATCACAGTGGAAGTTGATGGCTTTGGCCCCATGACAGGTGAAGTGGCCTGGGGCGGCAACTGGTTTTTTCTCTGTAAGCAATTGCCCTTTGAACTTTCAGTGGGCAATATTTTCAAACTCACTCAATGTGCGGAAGTCATCAAGGCCGCGCTTCGCAAATCTGGCATCACCGGCAAAGATGGAGCAGAAATCGATCACATTGAATTTTTTGGTCCGGCACAGTCTGCTGATGCCAACAGCCGAAATTTTGTTCTCTGTCCTGGAGGAGCCTATGACAGGTCACCCTGCGGAACCGGCACCAGCGCAAAGCTGGCCTGCTTGGCTGCCGCTGGCAAATTGCTTCCAGGGCAGACTTGGATTCAGGAAAGCATCATCAGCAGTCGTTTTGAAGCGCGCTATCGGATGGGTCAGAATGGCGGTGTTGTGCCCAGTATCACGGGACGTGCCTATGTCACTGCAGAAGCAACTTTGTTGCACGATCGCAGGGATTTTTTGGCACCTCCCATTGCGAGCCAGAGCGACTGAATGCTGTCAGAGTATGAAGCGCAACAAGATGTGGTCGTTATCGGTGCAGGGATTATTGGTCTGTCTATTGCACATTATCTTGTCTCTGAAGGTCGCAAAGTTCTGATTGTCGACCGCAAAGGTGTCGCACTGGAGACAAGCCAGCAGAATGCCGGCGCATTGGCCTTCTCGGACATTTTCCCCTTGGCTTCTCCACGTATTATGGCGAATGCCGTGCGCTGGCTGCTTGATCCACTCGGCCCGCTTGCTATCCGCCCGTCCTACGCTCTTCATATTTTGCCTTGGCTTATTCGTTTTGGAAGCGCCAGTAGGTCAAAGACATTTCAGGCCAACACAAAGGTGATAGCCGGTCTGATGACGCTGGCGCGAAGAGAGTTTCATGTCATGATGAGCAAGATCAACGGATCGTCAATGATCCGGCGAGACGGCTCTCTACAGGTCTATGAGGGCGAAACAGAGTTTCAAGATTCATTGCCACAGTGGAACGCGAGATCAGCCCTAGGGATTTCCTATGAACATGTGCATGGTGAACGCTTGCAGGAATTGCAGCCTGGGCTTTCTGGCCGAATTGTCTCAGCGACCTATATTCCGCAGTGGGAAACAGTGAGCGACCCCTATGATGTTGCACGCGCCATCTTTCAACATAACAAAGATGTTGGAGCGGGTTTTCTGGTCGATGAAGTCGCTTCGATTGTGCCGTTGCAAGAAGGTGTTCTGGTTCATTTCAGGAGTGGAAAAGTGATTTCTGCTAAACACGTGGTTGTTGCGGCGGGTGCATGGTCTCGCGCTCTTGCCACTAGTCTTGGCGATCACATTCCGTTGGATACGGAGCGCGGATATAACACCACGTTGCCACTTCAGGCTTTTGAACTGAAGCGTCAGATTATTTTCGGTCGCCATGGGTTCGTTGCTACTCCCTTAGCAAACGGGATAAGAATTGGAGGAGCCGTTGAGTTCGGCGGACTTCACCTCCCTCCCAATTTCAAGCGGTCCTCAGCGATGTTGGCGAAGGCCTGCCAGCTCTTGCCAAATCTTAAGACGGAAGGCGGCCAACAATGGATGGGCTATCGGCCCTCGCTGCCGGATTCATTGCCAGTCATCGGGCGTTCTAGGGCTTCGCGTTCTGTGATTTATGCATTTGGGCATGGTCATTTGGGGTTGACGCAAAGTGCGGCTACGGGTCGGCTTGTCTGTGATCTTATCTTGTCTCGCCCAAGTCAGTTACCCTTGAACCCCTTCGACCCAAATCGATTCTGACAAAATTGTCGTTGGCGAAGCAACATGGCAACTAGTGTCGGCTCCCGGCCCTAAGCGCCATTCAGAGGGCTGAGTTCTCGAGTCTGTTTTTCAAGCCAAAACTGACATGAATTCAAACTGAAACACCACCGGATTGTTTACAAATTTGTAATGCCGGCATTACGCGCTTGTAATGAAAATCACAGAAAATCTCAGGCACATGTCAGGTGCGCGAGCCTACATCGGGCGTTGCAGAAGTCATCGCTTTGATGCTGCTTCAATCTCAACAATTATAAGGAAAATCTTAATGAAATTCATCTCTTCTCTTGCTGTCTTGAGTGTGCTGGCATTTTCTGTTGTTGCGCCAACCCTGGCCTCAACAACTGTCACCAAAGTTCAGGTTTCCCTCGACGGCGAA
>JAYSRI010000549.1:0-5839 GCA_043721175.1 Alphaproteobacteria bacterium | reverse complement strand
CGATCACGTCGATATAGCCTTCGGCTACCAAAATCGGCTTGTCTTTGGCGCTGATGCGCGCTTGAGCGTAGCGGTAAAGATTGCGGCTTTTGTTGAACACCAAACTGTCGGGGCCATTGAGGTATTTGGGCTGGCCTTCAGGGTCGAGTGTGCGGGCACCAAAAGATACCACCCGACCACGGGCATCCTCAATCGCGAACATCACGCGACCACGAAAGAAATCGAAAGGCGCGCCGCCATCGTCAGGCGCTTTGAGCAAACCGGCCTCAACCAGATCGGCAATCGCATGACCGCCCCCTGTCAGCTTATCGCGCAACCAAGATCGGCTATTGGGCGAAAACCCTATACCAAACCGCGCCCAGTCGGTCTCGCCAATACCGCGTTTTTGCAGATACGTCCGCGCTTTTGCCCCTTCGCTACCGCGCAATGCTTGGCCATAAGCAGCACTGGCAGACGACAATGCGTCGGTCATGCGCTTGGCAAGATCGTCCTTGGCTTCAGCATCGGGATCGCGCTCTGGCATTGGAATGGCAAGGTCGCGCGCCATACGTTCAACGGCTTCTGGGAACGGGACATTCTCGATCGCCATTACAAAATCAATTGCGTTTCCATGCACGCCACAACCAAAGCAATGATAGGTGCCTTTGTCGTCCATTGCATGAAAGCTGGGCGAGGCTTCGTTGTGGAAGGGACAGCATGCCCACATGTCCCCGCGCGACATATTTGACTTACGCTTGTCCCACGTGACCTTGCGCCCAACCACGTCCAAAATAGACGCACGGTTAAGAATCTCATCAACAAAGGATCGGTCAAAACGAGGCATGTTGGATGATCATGACGATTCGCCGTCAAGTGTTCAACCCTAGTGTGCGTACAACGCTCGTTCCTCGTCTGTAAACGGCGCAATTGTCAGTTGGCTCGGGTCAAGTACCGACAGCAACCAGCTTGCAGCGCGTCGATCTGCTTGCGTGCGATTAGTGGCGTTACCCGCTGCATCAAGCTCAAGATTGTTCACAAAAATCGCGAACA
This sequence comes from Alphaproteobacteria bacterium, assembly GCA_043721175.1. Taxonomy (GTDB): domain Bacteria; phylum Pseudomonadota; class Alphaproteobacteria; order Caulobacterales; family Aquidulcibacteraceae; genus Aquidulcibacter. The sequence continues at coordinate 4,810 of JAYSRI010000549.1, read as the reverse complement.
ATTGCTCGATCATCCAACTACTGTCCCAAATATTTTGCCGATACCATAAGTAGCGGCCATTGCGAGCGCGCCCCAGAATAGAACACGTATGGTTGGTTTGAGGATTGGAGCTCCCCCCGCCTTAGCCCCCATTGCACCCAAAAGGCCAAGAAAAATTAATGACGCTGTGGTCACAGCAAGGCTAAGCGACCCGATCTTTGTTGTCGTCGCGACGGCTAGCGGTAAGGCTGCGCCAAGGGCGAAAGTTGCAGCAGATGTGATGGCAGCTTGGACTGGCTTGGCGTTGGAGATATGCGAAATGCCCAGTTCGTCGCGCACGTGTGCGCCAAATGCGTCGACGGCAGTTAACGCTTCTGCGACTTGGCGGGCCAAAGCAGGCTCAAGACCGCGTGAAACATATATCTCAGTAAGCTCGTCCAATTCTCCCTCGGGTAATATGGCCAGTTCCTCCCGCTCGCGCGCCATATCAGCTTGTTCGGTGTCAGACTGGGAGCTAACTGAAACATATTCGCCCGCTGCCATCGACATCGCACCAGCCACAAGGCCAGCCAAGCCTGCAACTAGAACTTCACTTTTGCCGTTTGCTGCTGCAGCGACCCCGATGATAAGGCTGGCGGTCGAAACGATGCCGTCATTTGCACCAAGCACAGCAGCGCGGAGCCAGCCGATTCGCTGAACCAGATGACGCTCTTCATGGATTTTCAAACGGGCCATTTTTTTCTTCCTTGTTCTGGCTTTTAACGCTCGCCAATCGGAAAAGGAGCCACCATTTCACGAACGTACCTGCGTTTGTTGTATCGAAGGCTATTCGTGCTTTCTGGTAGCTTGAAAAAAGCAAGCAGTTCAGAGCAGACACTATTGGGGCCAAACCAATTACAATGACCTTGGGACGTTTTGTGATGCATTCAGCATAACACACCTTTCCCGCCAATCTTCTCCAGATTTGACATTCCATACCACTTGCTAGACCACTTACCGGCGCGCAGTGTTTTGCAAGATAAGGCTGGAACATGACTGACATTTCGACGGGGACATCCAAAGGACGACTAGTATCATTGGACGTGTTTCGTGGCCTGACGATTGGTGCCATGGTTCTCGTCAATAACCCAGGCACATGGAGCGCGATTTACCCTCCGTTGGAACATGCCAAGTGGGATGGCTGGACGTTTACCGACACGATTTTCCCGTTCTTTGTATTTATCATGGGCATTGCCATCCCCATTGCGTTAGAAAAGCGCAAAGCGGCGGGACAAGTGAGCGGCGGGCTCTATCTGAAGTTGCTTCAACGCACAGCGGCCCTGTTCGGACTCGGATTGTTTCTAGCCATTTTCCCGTTTTACAATTGGATGAAGGGCGAATGGATTGATCTTGGACACTTGCGCATTATGGGCGTGCTGCAACGCCTCGCACTTTGTTATTTTTTCGCATCCTTGTTGTTCTTGTGGCTGACGCCGCGCGCCATGCTGGGTGCTGCCTTCGCGCTTTTGTTGGGCTATTGGGGATTGATGGTGGTTGGAGGACGCGGCGATCTAACGCCGGAAGGCAATTTTGCGGGCGTGATTGATCGGTTGGTTCTGGGTCCGCACATGTGGAAAGGATCAGAGTTTTTTGATCCAGAGGGCATATTGTCCACCCTGCCCTCTATCGCCACCTGCCTGTTTGGCGTGATGACGGGGCGTTTGGTGATGGCGAAACGTGCTGACACCGATAAAGTCGCAGAGATGTTTGTTTGGGGCTTTGCGCTTTTGGCACTGGGCTGGATGTGGAGCGCGTTCTTTCCGATCAACAAAAGCCTTTGGACCAGCTCCTATTCAGTCTTCATGTCGGGGCTTGCGATGTGCGTGCTGGCGGCTTGCTATTGGGTGATTGATATCAAGGGATGGAAAGCGTGGACGGGGCCGTTTGTGGTGTTTGGCGTCAATGCGCTGGCGCTTTTTGTTGGAACCGGCATGATGGGACGCTTGCTCAACATGATACCGGGCGGCATGGGGCCGAACGGGAAGTTAGTATCGTTGAAAACAAGTATTTATGAAACTATTTTCGCCCCCCTCGCCCCGCCCATGAACGCCTCACTGATTTTCGCGCTCTGCTTTATCGGGCTTTGGTTGTTTTTGATGTGGCTGCTGTACCGGAAGGGGATTTTCTTGAAGGTTTAGGGTGCATCAATTCGGGCTTAATGCACAAAATATGGCGCACGGCGATATAAGCGATCTAAATTCGGCAGCCCTTTGAAATCACCGATAGCCGTCTCAAAATCTTGGATCGCGACTTACCAAAGTCGCCCTAAAATTGATCGACAACTAATTGTGACTGATGCCGCCGCTCGCAAAGCGACTTTGGTAAGTCGCGATCCGCCGTCTGCTAGCAGTTGTTGGCTGTGCCATTTTATTGGGCCTTTGGTATCAGGTCCAAATACATGCCTCCTGCCGAGACCATATTGCTCATCAGTCCGGTAAAGTCCCCCAACCGCACTCGCTGCCTTCACAAAGGCGTCTCGCTCTTAAGGGCTAAAACTAGTCTTCATCATGCCACATTATCGCAAATAGACACAGGACTCAACTAAAATCTTAAGCTCGCAACCCACTACCAGCTGCCTCAGCCTCACGTCCCAACGCCGCCAAAACCGTCGACACAATCCCATCAGCGTCCAGACCGGCCAACGCATATTGCAATTCCGGCTTGTCATGTTCTTGGAACACGTCGGGCAAAGTCAGTGTGCGTACTTTCAAGCCGCGATCCAACAGGCCGTCAGCCGCCAAGAAGTGCAGCACGAATGCACCAAAGCCGCCCATGGCACCCTCTTCAATGGTGATCAGCACTTCGTGATGGCGCACCAATTGGCGAATTAAATCGTGGTCAAGTGGCTTGGCAAAGCGAGCGTCGGCGACAGTCGTCGGCAGGCCCATGGCTGCCAAACGGTCAGCCGCCAATAGGCTTTCAGCCATACGTGTCCCAAATGACAAGATAGCGACACTGCCGCCTTCGCGAATAATGTGGCCTTTCCCAATCTCTAACGGGAGCAAGATTTCAGGAATTTCAACCCCTGTGCCCTCGCCGCGCGGATAGCGAAAAGCGCTAGGCCCGTCATCAATTGCGGCGGCAGTAGCCGTCATGCGGGCAAGCTCGGCCTCATCAGACGCAGCCATCAAGACCATGCCGGGCAATGCACCCATAAAGCCGATATCAAACGTTCCAGCGTGGGTTTGTCCGTCAGCACCAACAAGGCCGGCACGGTCCATGGCAAAACGGACAGGCAATTTCTGAATAGCCACGTCATGCACAACCTGATCATAGCCGCGTTGTAAAAAGGTCGAGTAAATCGCGCAAAATGGCTTCATACCGTCAGCTGCAAGACCAGCTGCGAACGTCACAGCATGTTGTTCTGCGATGCCCACGTCATAAGTGCGGCTCGGAAAACTAGCGCCAAACACATCCAACCCAGTGCCCGAAGGCATGGCAGCTGTGATGGCGACAATCTTGTTGTCTGCGTGGCCTAATTTGACCAATGCGTCAGCGAACACGCGAGTGTAGCTGGGCGCATTAGGTTTGGACTTGGCCTGTTCGCCTGTGACGACATTGAATTTGACAACACCGTGATATTTGTCGGGCGCAGCTTCCGCCGGGCTGTAGCCTTTGCCTTTTTGGGTGACGACATGCACCAGCACTGGGCGGTCTTCGATGTCTTTGGCATTCTCGAGAACTTTAACCAGTGCTTCCAAATCGTGGCCGTCGATTGGCCCGACATAATAAAAGCCAAGCTCCTCAAAGAACGTCCCGCCCACGGCCATGCCACGTGCATATTCTTCTGCTTTGCGCGCAGCTTCTTGCAACGGCTTGGGCAACACACTGGCCGCTTGCTTGCCGACCTTGCGCAACGCACGGTATCCGGTCCCCGATACCAATTTCGCCAAATATGTGCTCATGCCACCAACGGGCGGGGCAATTGACATGTCGTTGTCATTGAGGATCACAATAAGGCGCTTGGTGGTCTCGGCCGCCTTATTCATCGCCTCATAGGCCATGCCGGCGGTAATGGAGCCATCGCCAATAACGGCAACGACAGTATTGTTTTTACCTTGCAAATCACGACTGGCACAAAAGCCTAGGCCCGCTGAAATGGAGGTGGCAGCGTGGGCTGCGCCAAATGGATCAAACTCGCTCTCGGTACGCTTGGTAAAGCCAGATAGCCCGCCACCTTGACGCAACGTGCGAATACGGTCGCGCCGACCTGTCAGGATTTTATGAGGATAGGCTTGGTGGCCGACATCCCAGATCAGGATATCCGACGGCGTATCCAGCACATGGTGAAGCGCCACAGTCAGCTCAACGACACCCAAACCTGCACCTAAATGCCCGCCCGTAACAGAGACGGCATCAATGGTTTCAAGCCGCAACTCATCAGCCACTTGGCGAAGTTCGCCAATGGTGAGGCCTTTCAGGTCAGCAGGACCAATTATTTTATCAAGCATGGGTGTTTTAGGCGACATTTTTTCGATATTTCCGATTATCTATAAACGCGGTACAGGGCATTGATAAGATTTATGCTTAAGAACGTCGATCAATAATTGAATCAACGATCTGGTTGAGATAGCTGGCGCGTGAACCAAACATAGCAATATGCTGTTTAGCTTGCGTGCCCAACAATTGCACACGCTGTTTGGCACCTTCAAGGCCTAAAAGGCTCACAAATGTGGCTTTTCCTTTACTGGCATCCTTACCGACTGCCTTTCCAACGTCTTCGCTTGAGCCTTCGGCGTCGAGCAAGTCATCGGTGATTTGAAATGCCAACCCGAGGTCGTGTGCGTAAGCA
>JAYSRI010000548.1:0-2333 GCA_043721175.1 Alphaproteobacteria bacterium | reverse complement strand
GTCTGCGTTTGGGGTCGATTGTGCGAATGCACTTGTGCTCAAAGCAAAGGATAATACTGCCGCGGTCGCGGACGAAAATAGGAGATGGCGCATGTTGTTCCCTCAGTCAGTTGCGCCCTGTGTTTGCGCATTGTGACTAGCGTGAAACAAGCCGATGTTGAAAGCAAGTCGCACAAGCCTTTAGTTTCTCTGTCAGGTTGACACTAAGCGCATGAGGACGCGAACCGTTGTAAAAGCGTCACATACCACTTGATAGCGTTAGCCGCCTAATCGTTAGAATTTCGCCGTATTGAGCGCTAATACGTCCGACAGCCGCAGCTAGCGGTTCGCGTGCGACTTTGAGGTGGAAACCGTTGGAATGAATAATGTCTGTCTCATTTAGCATAATAGCGACGTGCCCGCGCCAACAAACAATATCGCCGCGCCGTACACCACTCAAATCTGATGTTACAGGGACTTCGACACCCAAGGTCCGCTGCATATAACTATCGCGAGGCATCGCAACACCAGCCGCCTTAAAAGCTGATTGCACTAGGCCAGAGCAATCCAAACCAAGGCTTTCAACCCCGCCCCATTGATAAGGCGCCTCGCTAAATTGTTCAGCAATCGCAACGGCATCGGAGGCCCTATAGTCAAGAGCAGCCAAATGAGCGTCGTAAACCCAGCCTGCGCGGGCACAAAACACAAAGCCGTTTTCGCGCTCACCCGTTTCGCAGACGCGCGCACCAAGGCTCAGCAAATAATGCGGCAGCGCTTTGGCTGATGGGCTTGAATAGGCGTAAGTTCGCAAAGCAACGACTTTGCGCGTGACTAGCAAAACAGGGCTGGACAGCGCCACCATGTCAAACCAGCCGACATAGCCATCGCTGCGCATCTGGCCCCAACCAAATCCGTGTACTTCTTCGTAGATATCGACGATGTCGCCATGCAAAGCTTGGCTAAGCTGCTCACCATCCTCAGCACCAACAGCACGCAACGAAGCAACGCCACCTGTGACTTGATACGGCGTACCATCGACAAAGCGGGCTGCAAGCACCTTCCCTTTCAACGTGTTAGCCGCCAAATCTGGTCGAAACGGGTTGAGGTTGGGATCAAGGGTCGTGTCGGTCATGCGATGCGTCTTTGATCCTCAACCGCCTGTGAACCGTCAACGTTGCGCGTAATATGGGCTATGTTACGGGCAATATTGCGGGCATAGTCCCCCAGTTGCAGGGCACCTTGCTCTGTCCCAACGATGAACACGTTGCGGCGGTCAACAGGATCTGGCACGCGGCTCAGAAGCCCAGCTTCACTTAGGGAATCGAGAGCCCGCACAATCGCTGGCTTCCCGACAGCCAAACGCTTGGCCAATGCCCGCACCGTGTGGGGTCCTGCCTCCAAATATACCGTCAACAACAGCGCCGTTTGGCGCGCTGTCAGATCGGGTCCATCAGCGCGAACAGCATGAGAGGTCACATCAAGCCAAAGACCAAGGGCTAGGCGGTCCTGCACATCTATCGTTTCGGCCATATTAGAATTCACAGTCATACTGGAGAAGTACGAATCACCGTGAATCGATTTGGCTTTTTTGAAAAGAGTCCCATAAACACATTGCAGTCGAAAACGCGCTAGGGCTCCAATCGGTACCCGCCGCCTTCTGTGATCAGTAAATCGTTACGCCCGCCAACAGGCTCTATTTTTTGACGCAGGCGGTAGATGTGGGTCTCCAGCGTGTGCGTGGTCACGGCAGCATTATAGCCCCAGACTTCGCGAAGAAGTTCGTCACGGGCAACAGCCTTGGTTCCAGCGCGGTAAAGATAGCGCAGGATCGCCGCTTCTTTATCGGTCAAACGAATGCGCTTGCCTGCACCGTCCAACAAAGTGCGGGTCGCGGGCTTAAACTCATACGGACCGATTTTTAGGGTTGCAACATCAGTCTGGTCATGACTGCGCAAATGCGCACGGACACGGGCCAACAGCACGCCAAAGCGAAAAGGCTTGGTAACGTAATCATTCGCCCCCGCATCAAGACCGCGCACAGTGTCTGAATCTGTGTCCTGCCCTGTCAGCATGATGATTGGCCCCGCGAACCCATTGGCACGAATGGCCTTGCAGGCTTCGCGGCCATCAATGTCGGGCAAATCAATATCAAGCAAGATCAAGTCTGGTGACCCAGATTTAGCTTTTTCAATGCCAAGGCCAGCGGTCTCAGCCATTATAGCTGTGAATTCCCCGGTCAGCTCAAGTTGCTCGGCCAAGGTTGCGGAGAGGTCAGTATCATCATCGACCAAGAGGAGTGTGCGTTTTCGTGACATGACCGCTACTTGGTTGCATAAGGGTGTGTTACACAAGGG
>JAYSRI010000547.1:0-5862 GCA_043721175.1 Alphaproteobacteria bacterium | reverse complement strand
CGCGGAAGGATGGTGCAGAGCCTGCTAAAGCGGTCGCCAAATCGCGCGCCTTATCCGCGTCCCCGCGCCAAAACTGGCGATAAGCATCGCGCGCTTTGTCGTTCCAATCGGCCCATTCGGCAGGGAAGTCACCGACATGATAGCCTCCACTGGCGTCCCAAGGCTCTGAGATTAGCTTGACTTCTTTTAAACGGACGTCGGCGGCGCACTCGCTAAAGAAAGGCGCATCGGTCTTGAACTGGCCTTTATCATCAAGACCAAGGGAGGTTGCAATATCAAAGCGGAATCCGTCAATGCCATAGGCCTGCGTCCAATGGGCAAGCGAGTCGCAGACAAGTTGGCGGACATGGGGATTGGCTGCGGCTAAAGTTGCACCACAACCCGTAACATCGTCGTAACGCGACGGGTTTTTGGGGTCGAGGCGATAATAAGCCGCATTGTCGATGCCGCGGAAAGACAAAGTTGGGCCACCGCGCCCTGTCTCACAAGTGTGGTTGTAAACCACATCCATAATGACTTCCAGACCGCGATCATGCGCTGCATCTACAAAAGCACGCATCTCGCCAATTGGATCAGCATTAGCATATTCCCTATGCGGACAGAAATAGTTGAGCGTGTTATAACCCCAAAAATTGCGAAGTCCCTGATCGACCAAAAATTTGTCATGGATAAAAGTATGGATCGGCAAAAGCTCTATCGCTGTAACGCCAAGTGCGGTCAAATAATCAAGAGCTGCTGCACTGCCCAAACCCGCAAACTTGCCCCGATCTGCCTCTGGAATATCGGGATGGCGCATGGTGAAGCCCTTGGCATGCAGCTCACATATAAGGGTCTCTCGCCAAGGGCGTGGGGCATTTCGGGTGAGCAGTGCAAAGCGGACAGGGTCTACAATCACGCCTTTGGGCATGAAGGCAGCGTTATCGCGCGTGTCCATGTCGCTATTGGGCATATCGCGCGCAAGATCGTAACCAAAGTGACTGGAATGCCAAATGAAACTGTTCGCTAGGCTCTTGGCATAAGGGTCCAGCAACAATTTGTGGGGATTAAACAAATGCCCTTTTTCAGGCTGATACGGCCCATGTATACGGTAACCATAGGCATATTCCGGCTTTAAGTTTGGTGCAAAGCCATGCCAAATATCGCCATCACGGGCAGGCAAATCAGAGCGTGCCAGTTCTCTTTTGCCGCTGGCGTCAAATAGAACCAATTCCACACGGACGCCATGGTGGCTATATATAGCAAAATTGACACCACCCTTGACGGGTGTCGCGCCCAAAAGGTGCGGATCCCCCGCAATGAGTTTTAGCTGCATATCAGGCCGCCTTATCCAGCAACCAAATAGAGGCCAGCGAGTGGCGGCAATGTCACGACGATCGAATAAGGCTGGCCATTAAATGGCAAGTCCTCTGCGGTCATAACGTCTGGGCCTTCAAACTCCGACCCTGCGTAGGCGCTAGAATCGGTATTAAGAATAGTCCTCCAAACCCCATTATGTGGCACGCCGACGCGGTATCCGAGCCGAGGAACTGGTGTCATGTTAAAGACCGCCAGAACGCACTGGCTGCGATCAAAATTCCAGCGCAACCACGCATAGACTGACACATCGCCCGCGTCTGACTGGACCCATTCAAAGCCCGCAGGATCATGATCGACTTGGTGAAGGGCGGGTAAATCACGATGCAAGCGGTTGAGATCACGTACGAGGGTCTGCACTCCCTTATGTGCAGGGTCATCAAGCAAATGCCAGTCTAAACTTCCATCATGATTCCACTCGGCAACTTGCCCAAACTCGGCACCCATAAAGATGAGCTTCTTGCCCGGATGTGCCCACATCAAAGCGTAATAGGCACGTAAGTTTGCGTAACGTTGCCAGTCGTCGCCTGGCATACGCGAGAAGATTGAGCCTTTGCCGTGCACCACTTCATCATGGCTAAGAGCCAGCACGAAGTTCTCTGAGAAGGCATAGGCCAAGCCAAAAGTGATCTCGCCGTGATGCCAAGCCCGGTGGATCGGATCGCGGCCCATATATTGAAGCGTATCGTGCATCCAACCAAGGTTCCATTTGAATCCGAAGCCCAACCCGCCGTCGTAAGTTGGCTTGCATACCCCCGGCCAAGCCGTAGACTCTTCGGCCACCATCATGATGCCATCGGCCTCGCCATAGCACATTTCATTGAGACGGCGCATGAACTCAACCGCTTCCAGATTAATATTGCCGCCATATATATTGGGCAGCCACTCGCCCTCATTGCGCGAATAATCCAGATATAACATGGAGCTAACGGCATCGACGCGAATACCGTCAATCTTAAAGCGGTCTAGCCAAAACAGTGCTGACGATATCAAGAAATTGACGACTTCGGGCTTTCCGAAATTATAGATATTGGTCTTCCAATCGGGATGGAAGCCGAGGCGAGGGTCTTCATGTTCATACAAAGCCGTACCATCAAACCGATTTAGGCCATGGGGATCGATAGGAAAATGGGCCGGTACAAAGTCGCAGAGAACGCCAACACCCGCATTATGTAGTCGCGCTACGAGATCGCGAAATTCATCAGGCGTGCCATAGCGGCTGGTTGCTGCAAACAAGCCAACAGGTTGGTAGCCCCAAGAACCATCAAATGGGTACTCAGTCAGTGGCATAAACTGAACGTGGGTAAAGCCCATATCCTTAACATAAGGAACCAGATAGTCGCCCAATTCGCCATAAGTAAGGGGACGATTGCCTTCTTCTGGCTTGCGCCGGAACGAGCCTGCGTGGACCTCATACGTGCTGATCGGAGCGTCCAATTGGTGGCGCGCGCGACGCGTTTCTAGCCACTCAGTGTCTGTGGTATTGAGGGATGGGGGATTAGTCGGTCGGCTCGCATTGGCAGGACGCACCTCAGCGGATTGACCAAACGGATCGGATTTCAACGGTTGCAATGACCCATCCGGGCCAACAATCTCGTATTTATAAATGTCTGCGGGCGTCAGACCCGGAATAAATATCTCCCAGATGCCTGCATCATGCAGCTTTCGCATCGTGTGACGTCGTCCATCCCAACCATTAAAGAGACCCACAACTGATACCCGCCGCGCGTGAGGTGCCCAGACAGCGAATGCAAAACCTTCAACGCCGTCAATCGCTTTTTTGTTCGCACCAAGACATTCCCATGCCTTCCATAATTGCCCTTGACGAAAACGCAAAACCTCTTTGGTCGACAACACGCTGCCAAAACGGTACGGATCTTCAAGGGTTACGGGATCGCCTTCCCACGTAGCTTCAAGGTAATACGCGAAGATTTCGTCACGGCCTTCGATACGGCCAACATAGACCCCGTCGTGATGGACCCGTGTTAGGTCCCAGACTTGGGTTTGATCATCGCTAGCAATTAGGCGGACGACACTTGCACCGGGCAGAAAGCAACGCACGGTAAGCCCCAGTGTACCGTGGCCTTTGTGCAGACCCAAAAAAGCAAAAGGATTTGCGTGCGTCCCTGCAACTAATGAAGCGATTTCAGCTTGATCGCCGTCAAAACCAAAGTTGGGCAAAATGTCTGCTGATGCAGACTTTGCTTTTCTTGCCGTAGACTTCTTCTCAGATACAGCGGCCATTATCGAACTTCCTCCGATTGCGCACTTTGACGATCCCGGCGCCGCGCATCGCCATACGCGATCTCGCGTTGCGACTGCAATAGATCGGTAGCGGTATCGGCGAAGGTACCCGTTCGCGATAAGCGCGCTTGAATGCCCGCACGCACTGCTTCAACCAGTGCCAAATACAAAATCTGGGTTGAAAAGCCTACACCACTTATGTTTGTATCGAGGACCAAACTCGCGTAACGCGGTGCAAATCCAACGCTGACGATTTTACCATTCTGAGCTAGTACGGACTGACAGAAGCCATCAAATCCCGCTAGAGTTTGTGCACTACGAAAGGCGATCACTGTGCGGCCGTCATGGCGCATCGGACCAGCGACGCTGACGCTTGAGCTGGCCTCTAGACGGCAAAACAACAACTCCTCTACAAAAGGTTGGGCTAACGCCGCTTCACTGCCGTCGTGCAAAATGGTGATAGCGCGGCTAACGCCGCACCACTCCAAAATCTCGTCGATACGATCAAGAGGCAAAGTGTCGCCTAAACCCTCCAGCTCAGTGACGACACGCGCGAACAATGCTTGCCCAAAGCCAGCTGGTCCTTTGACCGCCGGATTGGATCGGTTCATCGCGAAGGTCCGCCGCTCAAGGTCGCGCACCAACGCCAACTTAAACTCCATAAAACCGAGACAACCAACCGCCTTACAAAACCGCATAATTGTTGGCTCTGAAACCACTGCCCGCTCTGCTAAATCGGCGATTGACATGTGGATAATGACACTGGGCCTGCCCAAGACATAGTTGGCGACAAGACGCTCAGACGGGCGCAATTGATCGAGATTGGCTTCGATTGCCCCAATAATCACGCTCTACCCCTCCCGTGCACGACGTTGCGTACCACAATTATTTCAAGTCGCTTGATTAGCACCTTGAATTAGCACCTTTTGCATGATCGGCTTCCAAAAGCAGCCTATAAATGATGAGTGTTGCGCAGGTTTTGTAGTTTTGCTACATCAAAAGTGCACAACAACAACGAAAGAACGGCAGACGACCCTGTTATCATAGGGCGGAAACTGCAGTCGGGGGAGAAACGGCGGGGCGAGCGCAGGCTTTTTTCGTTACTTGAGCAGGCTTTGCTTGCCCATAACTGCCCCGCGCGCAAAGTTCCAGCGATCTGCTTCTTGGGTTCTGAGGAGAAGACACATGGCGGCCATTGCGTTTGATTCTGTTTCAAAGCGTTACGGCGATGTGCCCGTGATCGCTAATCTTAGCCTTGATATCAAAGATGGGGAGTTCATGGTGCTTGTCGGGCCATCTGGCTGCGGTAAATCGACCGCTCTTCGGATGATCGCAGGCCTTGAGACTATCTCGGACGGCAAGTTAAAAATTGATGGCAAAGTAGTCAATGATCTCAAACCAAAAGACCGAGACGTAGCGATGGTGTTCCAATCTTATGCGCTCTATCCTCATATGACAGTCCGCCAAAATGTAGCCTTTGGTCTTGAAGTGCGCAAAATGCCAAAAGCCGAGATTGACAAGCGGGTTTGCGAAGCATCGGCTCTTTTGGGCCTTGACCCGTATCTTGACCGCAAACCAAAGGCACTGTCTGGTGGTCAGCGCCAGCGTGTAGCACTTGGCCGAGCTATCGTGCGCGATCCGTCAGTTTTTTTGTTTGATGAGCCGCTATCCAACCTCGATGCCAAACTGCGCACAGGGATGCGGGCCGAAATTTCGCGCCTGCAAAAGCGCCTTGGCACCACCGCTGTCTATGTCACTCATGATCAGACCGAAGCCATGACCATGGGTCATCGGATTGCGGTTTTGGCCCCTTTAGCAGAGGCTGGCGATAGCAACCTTATGCAAGTTGGCACACCGCTTGAGCTATATGATACGCCACGCAATGTGTTTGTCGCCCGCTTTATTGGTGCACCCAGCATGGCGATACTGGAAGCAGATTTGACGGGGCGAACTGTAAGCCACCCTGCCTGCACCTCCTTTAACTTGCCAGCAAAATGGGTTGTCCCAGCAGGGGAAACCCACCGCAAAATTCAGATCGGCTTGCGACCTGAAGACGTCAAGATCGCAGATATTGGAAGTTTCCCAAATGCGACCCGCTTTAAGGGCGAGGTCGAAATGGTCGAAACATTGGGCCATGAAGTTCTCATCCATATTGGCATTGGTGGCGTTACTTTAATTGCCAAAAGCTTTGGTAATGCGGGAAATCCTGATCTTGGTGACCAAATTGACGTGGACGCAAACCTCGACAAATTGCATGTGTTTGAC
>JAYSRI010000546.1:0-2342 GCA_043721175.1 Alphaproteobacteria bacterium | reverse complement strand
AGCATTTTTGAAACATTTGGCTTATTTGTTGCTGATGCCAATTTTTGTGCTGTTGATGGCGTCCTATGGACAAGGCAAAATCAAATCGGCAGTCGGTCATCCCATGTTAGCTGCCGTTAAACTGTGGGCGTTGGCGCATTTGTTGGTTAATGGCGATTTGGGTTCGATGTTGTTGTTTGGTAGCTTTTTAGCCTGGGCAGTTTTTGCGCGGGTTAAGTTAGGCAAGACGGCGCGTGTTCGTGCAAATTGGACCGTGTATGACACCATCGCCGTTGTCGGCGGACTTGGCGGCTGGATAGTCATGTTGATGTGGCTGCACCCAATCTTGATTGGCGTCTCGGCGGTTGGATAGTGGGATGATGGAAAAGCCAGTTCCGCGGGCAACATTTATTCGTTTCGACTTGCCCCCTTGTCGCCGCCCCCTCCATGCGCCACATTCCCGACATGACCAATCTGCTTGAAACTGCTCGCGCGCTAGCGCCAACATTGATCTCGCGTGCCGCTGAAATGGACGCGCTGCGGCGTTTGCCAGCAGACCTTGCGCATACATTGGCGCAAGAAGGCTTTTTCAGGATGGTACTGCCTGCAGAATATGGTGGCCAAGAACTTCCGCCTTCGAGCATGATTGAAGTCCTTGAGGCGCTGGGGGCCGCGAATGCTTCAGTTGCGTGGTGCGTTATGATTGGCGCAACGACCGCTCTCAATGCGGCCTATTTGCCGGATCATCATGCGCACACCATTTGGGCTGCCCCTGATATGATCACCGGCGGCGTGTTTGCACCGAAGGGTAAAGCAGTACGTGAAGGTGATAACTACCGCGTCAACGGTCGATGGGCGTGGGGATCGGGTAGCGCTAATTGTGGCTGGTTGGTCGGAGGCTCGATTATCATGACTGATGCTGGTCCAAGTGCACGCATGATGTGGTTTGAACGCACGCAAGTGGAACTCCTTGATACGTGGCACACATTGGGAATGCGCGGTACTGGCAGCGGCGATATGGCCGTGACAGATGCTATTGTCCCCATTGATCGCAGTGTGTCGCTGACTCATGACAAATCGCGTATCGAGCGTCCGCTTTACGCCTTTCCTATTTTTGGGATGCTGGCAATGGCGATAGCAGGCGTAGCATTGGGCAATGCGCGTGGCGCGATCGACGATCTGGTTGAGCTTGCGGGTGGGAAAGTGCCAACCGGGTCACGTCGCCCATTGGCCGAGCGTGCGACGACACAAATGGACATTGCGCGCGCAGAAGGGCAATTGCGCTCGGCACGGGTGTTTTTGCACGATAGTGCGCAAAAAGCGTTTGAAAATGCGACGGCCGATGGTGCGTTATCACTGGGAGACCGCGCCAATCTGCGCATTGCGGCTACCCATGCTGTCCGCACCAGTGCCGAGGTCACTCGCACCATGCACGACCTCGGCGGCGGGACATCGGTCTATGAGACTTGCCCATTGAGCCGCCGTTTCCGCGATGCCCATGTCGCGACCCAACACATCATGGTGGCCCCTGGCTCATTGGAATTGGCGGGCAGGGCGCTATTGGGCATTGAGGGTGATTACGGGCAGCTTTAGCTGGCGGTATCCAGATATTTGCGGGCAGCAAGTCCTAACAAGGCTGAGCGGTTCATACCCCGCGCCGTTGTGAACCGCTCTATTTGCCGCAACAAGCCTTTTGGTAAGATGACATTGACACGCTCAGTGGCTGGCTCAGGTTCGGCAGTTACTAACAGCGATGTTACCCATGTGCCTTCGGGATCGCGCTCTAATTGGTCAACAGGGCTAGGCCGTGGCAAGGGGTCTAGATCTTCTAGCATCCCTTCAATATGCAAACTAAGCGCTTGGGTTGCCATGTCAGCAATCTCTTCCCCAGTTTCAGCAATGCTGACGCAACCCGGCAAATCAGGAAATACGATTCCGAAAATACCTTTATCGACATAGATTTGGGCAGGGTAAGTGTATCGAGTCATTTCTTTATCCTAACGCAGCGAAACGCCGCTTTGTTTCTCAATAGATTTCACAACTGGCAGCGGCACATCCTTCGATCCGTGGACCGGAACCGTAGCTTTGACAGAGCGTGTATCGGGGCGAAACTGTTTGTGAGAACCTTTTTGCGCGACTTCGTACCACCCGTCAGCAACCAGTTTAGCAATAATCTGTTTCGAATTCATGTGTAAAAATACACACTCGTAGGTGCATTTGTCAATTGACCTTCACAACAACTTCCCTCATACGACGCGCCGGAATGCGGTCGTGGCGGAATTGGTAGACGCACTGGATTTAGGTTCCAGCGCCGCGAGGCGTGAGAGTTCGAGTCTCTCCGACCGCACCAAACCATTTTTTCC
>JAYSRI010000545.1:0-5883 GCA_043721175.1 Alphaproteobacteria bacterium | reverse complement strand
GTTCTTCGATGCGCGTCTGACTGCTGGCAAAGCGTCAAACGATGTGTCGCCGTATGGCACCTATGTCGATGAAGTTGAATCGACCCGCTCGCTCGCTTCCGCGGCATTAATCGGTAGCTTCCAAAGCGGCACGATAACCATTCGGCCTGAAGCGAGATTGAACTGGTTTGTTGAGGAAAGTGATAGCTACAAGGATGCTTTAGGCGTTGTCATTCCCAGCGTGCGCTCTGCGATTGGAACGCTGGATGTTGGGCCAGAGTTTCGTTGGGGCTTGCCCGCTCGGAATTTGGGAGACTTTGAGTTTTCACTGGGCTTTGCCGGTGTGTGGGCGTTCGATCAGAGGTTGGAGAGTAACGCAGGCATCACCCTCGACAAAGTGCTGCTTCCAGAGTTCAGGGGGCGGGCAAAATCAGGGGCGCTTTTGACGCTTGAGAACGGCGTAGTCTTTAACGTTGACGTATTTGTGGATGGCATCGGTGGTGATAGTTATCGAAGCTGGGGTGGGTCAATCGGCATCCGGCTTGGATTCTGATACGACCTCAAATTGCGCTAAAAAGGGCGGTGAAGCAATGTGCTACACCGCCCTTTTTGTTAGTCTGTTTCAGACTTTCCCGCACGAGACTTTAGAGCGCTTTTCGCCCAATTGGGCGAAATCAAGTCGCTCTAAAACATTGAATGAGAGCGTGGTTTTACCAGTCAACTGTTTCCAATTGACCAGAACCCACCTTAACGCCCCCGACGGCCAGTGAACGTGCCTTCACCGCCACCGCGACCGACATTAGCGCCACCGCGTGCGCCTGAACGGCCCATGCTGGGAGGCTTGCCGCCGGTTGCAGGGCCACGGGCTGGGCCTGATTTGTCGCCAAAGCTCTTGTTGCCATAGGACTTGGCACCAAAGTTCTTACCACCAAAACCTGTGGATGGACCTTCAACGCGGGCTTGACCGCGTGGCGCACCTTCGCCGTGACGCGTAGCACTGTCACGAACTTGTTGGCCATTGCGATGACCAAAGCCTTCGCTGCGGCCTTCATAGCTGCGCCCCTCAGAACTGCGTGGACGGTCGGTTTGTTGACGGTCGCCTTGATAACCAGCACCTTGCGGACGCGCACTATATTGCGGGCGATCACCGTGAGGGCGGTCTTCGCGTGGGCGCGTGCTGAATTGCGGACGGTCACCTTGAGGGCGATCATTACGAGGACGATCATCGCCGCCACGATTGTAGCTTGGACGATCACCTTGAGGACGATCATTTTGTGGGCGATCTTCACGTGGTCCACGATTGAACGCTGGACGATCGCCGAAGCTACGCTCACCTTGTGGTTTGCGGTCACCGTGGAACTTTTCGTCAAAGCGTGGACGTTCGTTGTTGCGAGGTGCTTCACCTTCTGTGCGCTGATAGCTTGGGCGAGGCGCATCACGGCCACCGCCAAAGCGGCTCTCGTCGCGCGCTTGCGGGCGCCCTTCGTTAAACACTGACTGGGTAGCAAAACCGCTTGGACGTGGACGACGCTCAGCGTCACCGCCATTGCGGCTGTAAGCACCACCGCGTGGGCCATTGCGGTCTGCACGGTCATTACCCCGGTCACCACCACTTCTGGCACCAAACTTGCCATCACGGCGAGGATCATTGCGTGGCTCATGCAATTGCTCGCGTGGGCCCTTGCGGCGCACTTGGCCGATGACGTCGCCGTGGGCATTGCTGACCAAAGTCAAAACAGGGGTCGCATCCATGTTTTCAACGAAAATCTCCTCGCCGTCTTCGTCTAGCATAGTCTCGGCAACCGCCAAGGGTGCAGGCTTGGAGTGCACAGGCGCGCGGGATTTTTCGTTATCGATCTTGGTGATCGACTTTTTGATCAAACGCTCAATCTGGCGCAGATTATCGCGTTCGTGTGGCGCACAAAACGATATCGACACGCCTTCGGTGCCTGCACGTGCGGTACGACCAATGCGGTGAATATAGGCTTCTGGTACATCCGGCAGGTCAAAGTTGAACACGTGAGTGACGCCATCAACGTCAATACCGCGCGCGGCAACATCAGTGCAAACCAACAAACGGGTTTGGCCCTTGCGGAATTTTTCCAGCGCTTGTTCGCGCGCATTTTGGCTCTTGTTACCATGTACAGCATCAGCCGACATGCCTTGAGCTTCCAACTTGTCGAGCACTTTCTCAGCGCCATGCTTGGTGCGCACAAAGATCATTGCGCGGGTCACTTCGGGTTGGCTGCAGATATTTTCCAGCACTAATTGCTTGTTGACCTGACCAACCATGATCAGTTTTTGGTCAACGCGCTCAGCAGGGGAGGACAGCAAGGCGACTTGGATGCGCTTTGGGTCTGTCAGTAATTCTTCAGCCAAATGGCTAATTTCTTTTGGCATGGTGGCCGAAAACAGACTGGTTTGGCGACCCTTGGGGATTTCACCAATGATCAGACGGATTGGCTTGATAAAGCCCATGTCCAACATTTGGTCGGCTTCGTCCAAGATCAAGTGCTCAACCTTATCAAGGCGAATAGCGCGCTGTTTCATCAAATCGATCAAGCGACCCGGCGTGGCGATCAGAATATCAACGCCGCGCTCCATCGAGTTGATCTGCTTGCGCATATTGGCACCGCCATAAACAAGCGCGCCCGAAAGGCCGACAAACTTGCCATAAGTGCGGATCGCATCAGCGATTTGGCCAGCCAGTTCGCGTGTTGGAACAAGGATCAAAGCGCGGCAACCTTTAGCGCCGGGGTGGCTGCGGTTTTGGGAAAGGTGATGCAACAAAGGCAGCGCAAAAGCTGCGGTCTTGCCGGTACCTGTTTGTGCCAAGCCCAAAACGTCAAGGCTTTGCATTGCAGGGGGAATTGCTTGAAGCTGGATAGGGGTAGGGGTCTCGTAACCTTCCGCCGTAATGGCGTTTAGGATCGGGGTGTCAAAGCCGAAGTCGGCGAACGTAGTCATTTTATTCTTCTCGTCTTTCGTGTCGCGCACGAAACCGCCCCCGTTCAATTGGGGTGCGAGCGCGCGCAATATCTTTGCGCGACTGACGATCATTGCTCGTCGACAGGCACGCGTGCAGGCGATTGCTCATCCTGTGTGTGACGCGCACGCGATCAAGCGAACATAGTCACGTGCAACGGCCAGAATGCGCACGCCAATGAAAGAGCATTTTTGGACATTGATGTCCCGCTCTAATGTGAAGTGAACTTAAACTGCGGCAGACATCGCGAACCCGCACTGACGTGCTAGGGGCCATCCTGACTGTCTTAGCCGCCGAGCGCTTCCAGGATCGTTTTTGCACAAAGTGCCATCAAAACGAGTGAAGCCAAGGCAAACACTGCAAAGCGCAAAACAACCAAGTTAATGGTCGCTTGCACCAGCGAGTGCAGTACACGTAGCATAACATACCCCCAAGCCAACCAAATTGAAACCCCATCAGCGAGATTTCCTACATGTGCTGTGAGGGCGAGCGCGTAAAACAGGGTCGGTTGCTCATGCAAATGGTTATAATTATCCGCAATTTGCTCAACGCTGGCGGGGAGGACGCCCTTCAATCCACGCGGATTAGCCTGAGGCTCAATCTTGAGTTTTTGCATGGCGGGTAGGCGCGTGGCGTACAACCACACCCACATAATCATGGTCCACGCGATAAGAGCTAGGATTGGTAATAGCATAGTGCGGGGGTTCCTGATTTTTTAATACAGAGTGTGGAGGATTCTGACGGGTGCGTCAAGTTGGGTTTCGCCGTTGCAGAATGCTACTCGTGGCGTGACGACGGCACTTGAGAAGGCCCCGGACGACACTTATTCAAAAGTTGTTTTTCTGACTGGTCGAGTGGACCATTCGCGTATATCAAATTTGCTTAGTGACTCTGAAATTCGCGAAGGCGGAGTGATACCAAAAGCCAAATGACATAACTCACCAATTAATTTTTGTGCTGTCATCCCAGCCGCAGTGAAGCGAAGCGTAACGAAGAGCGGGGACCTCCCTGATTTGGGGGCGCGTAAAACCAACAAGGTCCCCGATCTGCACGTCGCTACGCTATGTTTGTCAGGGATGACAACGTGTCGAAAATTGGGTTTGTTCAAAGGGCAATTGGTATAATGGTTCGCGCGGCAACGGGCACCGTTAGCGCGCAGCGCACGGCCGATAACCCCCCGCCTGATCAGGCTCAGGAATGGCGGTGGGCTTTCAATCTTCACTTTTTATTGGTCGCAGGCTCCAACCGGCTCGTGTCAAAGAGCGGTAATGGTGGGCCAGTGTGTGCGCGGCGGCGGTAGTGGTGGCGGTCTGTTGCGGCTTTGGGTGATGATGGAGGAGGTCATGGCGTCATAGGAGGCGCGGACCTCTGTGCCCCATCTTCCTGCAAGTCGGTCTGGCCCTTTTGGCGCGATGATGATGCCTTGTTGGGATCGGGCTAGATGGAAAGCGAGGCGCTTGGCCTGGGCGTTAGGGTTGGCGGCGATTTTGGCTAAAAAATCGAGCTGCGCATACAGCGATGCCATGTTGATCGGGACAGGTGTGCTGTATCCGGCTTTGAACACCGCATTGAAAGCAGGGCCATCACCGTTCAGCCAAGGGCTAACCGTGTTAGCGTCCAGTCCCTGAAGGCTGGGCTTTGAAGACGACACAGACTTGCATCCATGCGGGCGCTTCATTGCCCCGCGTGTATCAACCAGCCCCCATTCCATCTCCAAAGCGATCAGGATGATCAATCGCCGCAAGAATGCTCGCAAGACCCGCAAGCCGCTCGCCAAGCGCGCCGCCACAGCCGTGGCCGCCAAAGCGGGTCGCAGGTGCAGATTATCGCGCGTCGTCACCGCAGCGACGAGGCTTTGAACGGTGGCGATCAAGAACGTGAAGGTGGCGAGCGGGTTCATGGCGTAAAGTATCGCCCATGGTGCACGGGTGTGGGATAGATTTGTTGCAGTTGGGGCGTTTTGAAGGGACCGCGCGTGTCCCACGCGCTCTGGGGGCAGGCGAAAAGCGGCATCGGTATGCCGCGCTCCCGTCGCACAATTTAGGCAAATAGGTTTGTCAGAACTTTGACGAGTTGCAAACGCGCGGTGCGGTGATCCCTCAAGAGCACAAAGCCGTGAGCACTATTCTTCGATCAGTACGGCGACTTCATCCGTGTGCGCGCGAAGTCTGTCTGCATTTGTTTTTGCATCATTCTGCCTTGTTTCATGATATTGACTTCGAATGCAACCTCGATATTGCTGTTAAGTGTGAAGTGGTGAAGGAAATAACAATGCACAATCAGAAGCGCCAGATTTCAGGTGAAATTTGGGACAGCAAGGCGATGGAAGCCCGCGTTGTCCGCTATGTTGATCTGCGCCCGTGCTACAATGCCTTCATCGACACCCGCACGCCGGGTTCACAGGCCAAAGAGAATTTTACCATCATTGGGCCAGGGGTGTCCGAAAACCCCGAGCAATATGTTCACATCGCCGAACCCCACGGCTTTAATATTGGTGGTGCGCGCCAACCGCCCCATTGCGTCAATTCCCAACATAGCCATGATACAGCCGAAGTTTTTCTCGTTCACACCGGCCAATGGCGCTTTGATTTGGGCGAGCATGGCGAGGATGCACAGGTTTTTATGGGTCCGGGCGACGTGATCTCGCTGCCGACCAAGATGTTTCGCGGTTTTACCAATGTGGGAACTGACACTGGTTTCTTGTTCGCGGTGTTAGGCGGCGATGATCCGGGCAAAGTGTTGTGGGCACCCAAGGTGTTTGAATTGGCCGCTGAACATGGTCTTGTGTTGCTAGAGACAGGGCAGTTGATTGATAAAGCAGCGGGGCAAACTGTCCCTGACGATGCCGCCGTCATGCCGACAACGACAGCGGCGCAAGTTGCAGGACTCACAAAAGCAACCCCGAATATGGGGGAAGG
>JAYSRI010000544.1:0-2349 GCA_043721175.1 Alphaproteobacteria bacterium | reverse complement strand
TAGCGAAAACCTGTTTGCTGATTGCCCGCTTCAACGCAGCGATCAAACAAAGTGTCTGGTTCCATCGGCGAAAAGTCGACACCTAAAAAGGACAGCGTGCGCAATGGGGTGCGACGATCCAGGTCTAGGACATCGTCGTCGCAATCGGGGAGGCTAGGCATTTGATCGGCCATCAATGGAAGGGTCATAAACTATTTGACCACAAATCTCTTGATATTGAATTACCTCCGCTGAGAAGCGTCGATCAGCCCTGAAAATTCAAGCGCAAGCCCGGCGCGTCCCATTGCATTTTTGCCAATTGCCCCGTTGATGATAAAGTGACGATGGCGTCCATCATGTCCGCGCCACCAAAAGCGATATTGGTGGTCATCAAGTCTTGGGTGGCAACAAAACGCGACGCGCCTGTGCTGGGGTCAAACCGCGTGAACCCGGGATTGACCAACGTGGCAACAGCAATTGTCCCGTCGGCCTCGACAGCCAAGCTGTCAAACAGCGTCCAGCCATCAACGCGCCCGACAACACGGGCACCGCGAAACGGACTGGCGCGCACAATTTGTCCCGGCCCCGCCAAATCAAACGCATACAAGCGGCCTTCCATCGTGTCGGCCATATAGATGGTTTTACCGTCAGGGCTGAGCCCGACACCATTGGGCGACGTGTAGCCATGGTCGAGCTCATGGGCTGAGCCAAACCCTGCTGGCACATAAAACAAACCGCCATAGTCACGGTAACGCGGGTGGGTTTTGCCGTGATCGGAGAAATAGAAGCCGCCATTGGCATCAAAAACCAAATCGTTTGGCCCTACCAACGCGTGGCCGTCCACGTGGTCGAACATGCGTTCGACTTTACCTGTGACAAGATCAACCCGCTCAATCCGGCCACCAGAATAATCGTCAGGCTGGTGCCCGGGAATCAATAAACCGCCAAAGTCCGAAAACGCCATGCCGCCATTATTGCAGACATACATCGCGCCATCAGGGCCCAGTGCAGCACCATTTGGTCCCCCACCCAAGTGGGCAATAATTTCGGTTTTACCGTTCCAATACCGCGTTAGGCTGCCGCGTTTGATCTCGACAAAAACCACCGACCCATCGTCAAAAACGACTGGCCCCTCGGGGAATAGTAGGCCTTTCGCTAAGATTTCATAGGTCATTTGTAGATGCTCCAGCACTCACGGCGTCACAATTTGATCAATGGCGCCAAACACAGACTTGCCTTTGGCATCGTCCATCCAGATCCTGACCCTTTGGCCATGCGTCAGAAATGGTGTTTTGGGTGCGCCTTCAAGAAGGGTTTCAATGACCCGCAACTCAGCCAGGCATGAGTATCCGACCCCGCCCTGATCAATAGACCTGCCTGGTCCGCCGTCTCGATCTTTGTTTGAAACCGTGCCAGAGCCAATAATAGTACCCGCGCACAGCGACCGTGTTTTGGCGGCATGGGCAATGAGTTGTCCGAAATTAAACACCATATCGACGCCAGCGTTGGCACGGCCAAATGGCTTGTCATCGACATCTACGCATAGAGCCAAATGCAATTTTCCGTTACGCCAAGCTCCACCCAACACATCAAGCGACACGGCAACTGGCGAGAACGCACTGGCCGGTTTGGATTGGAAAAAACCAAAGCCTTTAGCAAGCTCACCCGGTATCAGGTTACGCAGGCTGACGTCATTTGCAAGACAAACCAGCGCAATATACGATGTCGCATCTTCAGCACTGACCCCTTGTGGCACATCGGTCGTGATCACAGCAATCTCGCCTTCAAGATCGCACCCCCAAGCCTCGTCGCCAAGAGTAATCGGTGCCCGTGGGCTTAGAAATCCGTCCGACCCACCTTGATACATCAGCGGATCGGTCCAAAAAGTGTCTGGCATATCGGCACCACGGGCTTTGCGGACCAGTTCGACGTGATTGACATAGGCCGATCCATCAGCCCATTGAAAGGCCCGCGGTAAAGGGGATGCCGCTTGGCGCTCGTGAAAGCGCTCCTTGGGGACTGCATCACGCTCCAGTGCTAATGCCAGACTTTCAAGTTGGGGCCTGCACAGCGCCCATTGGTCCAACGCCGCTTGCATTGTCGGCGCAATCAGACCTGCGTCGGAGTAATAATTAAGGTCATCGGAGACCACAACGAGGCGGCCATCACGGCCCTGTTCTAGTGAGGCAAGTTTCATACCACCACAGTAACAGCGAAGTTTTTGTGCCGTCTATAGCGCGACGGATTTTGCCCGTCATCAAACTGTAATTCCTAACAGTTTCCCACGTCATTTGTCCCAAACAACTGATCTCGTCAAAGTGGCAGAGACCCGCTATGACTTGGGGCATGAACGAAACGACCAATCAAAAA
>JAYSRI010000543.1:0-2349 GCA_043721175.1 Alphaproteobacteria bacterium | reverse complement strand
TATTGATCGCGTCGCCAAATCGATCATTGTTGGTCCATCGTGCACCCAAGGTTGCAGTTAGCCACGATGTCGGTGAGGCTTGGCCTTGAACATAAAGGCCACCGAGCTGGCTCGTGGCTCGAAGCGGGGTTGGATTAGGATTGAAGTTCGACGGACTGGCGGTGTTGAGGCTGGCCTTCTCAATCTCGCCACCACCTACGATTTGTAGGCGCGGCGAAACGTCAAATGTGGCTTGCAGCTCGGCACGATCATTTTTGCCGGTAGCGACAAAAGTTTTGCGAACAGCCAAAGTTGGATTGACGTTTATTCGGTCAGTCGTGGTTTGGCTGAGGCCCAAGCGTGTGCGCATTCTGCCACCAAGCGACGACAAATTTGCACCAGCGTAGACGATCAGTTCCTCGGTTTGCGACAATTCGGGCGTATCGGCTAGCGCGAAGGTGGGTGCTGGAAAGCCATCAATGCCAACTTCCCCTTTGGACCAGACAGCTCGGGCCTCAAGATCAAGGTTGTCTGAGAAAGCGAAACTAAATCGGCCCTGCGCCCCGCTAAAGGTAAGTCCATCGCGCTCTGTTCCACTTGCCGCAGCACTAATGCCGTCTGTTTCAAAATGGTTAGCCCCAATGGCAAAAGCAACCCGCCCAGTTTTACCCCGCACGGAACTGGCGATGCGGCCCGTATTGTCGCTTCCTGCTTCGGCTTGAAGAGCGCCAGCAAACGGCGTGTCTGCGATTTTGGTAATGATATTGACAACCCCGCCAATCGCTTGGCTGCCATACAATGTGGATTGGGGGCCACGCAAAATTTCGATGCGCTCAATGTCGCCGACCAGCAAATTGCCGAAATTGTAGCCGCCGCCGGGGCTCGATGGATCGTTGAGCTTGATGCCGTCAATCAACAGCACTGTTTGGTCGCTTTCGGCTCCGCGTATGCGCACGCTGGTTAGTGAGCCTACGCCACCGTTGCGGTTAAACCCGATTGAGGGCACAGCGACCAACACGTCGACAACCGAAATGGCTTGTTTTTGCGCGATTGTTGCCGCGTCAATCACTGTCACGGATGATCCGACTTTGGTGGCGGGTTGGGCTGAGCGGGTGGCGGTGACGATGATGGTTTCTGCGGGCGGTGTAGCGGTTGAGGCGGTTTGCGCCAAAGCCGGTGACGCGGCGAGCAGGCAGCCGATTAAAGCCGTCGTGCAGGCGAATGGGTATCGTGTCAATTTCATAACTGTTTGATGACCGACGCGGGTCATATCTCCATGCGCGCAAAATACATACGGCGACACCATGTGCCGTATGTTCTGCAGTCGCTGCATCGGAGAAAACCTCCGGCCTCCCCGCTGGCCCTGGCAGGAGTGACGAACGACATGGATGGCAGGTCTCCCGACTCACGGGTCGATGCTTTGTTCCCGCCTTCCCGAACCCAAAAGGTTCAGTGGCACATCCCAAGACATTGGGAGGAACGCGGCTCTCCGCTTACGGTCGCAGGCACGGCTGCTGACTTGAGGCGAACCTCGCACAGCATTCCCTTTTCACCCCAACCTCTTGAGGCACCATCGCGTATTGAAAGTACCATGGTAAGCAGGGGATAGCAATCAGAGGGGGGCACGCCAACACGAAACGCGCCTTAATGTGCTCCACGCGCGCGTGGATCATCGCCAAACAATTTATCGAGAATTTGTCGTTCTAATGCGCCAAACTTTGGGGTGCCGCGTTTACGCGGACGGGGCAAATCCACAGTCAGATCGAGCACGATGCGGCCTTCGTCGATTAAAATCACCCTGTCACCGAGCGCCACGGCCTCCCCAACATCATGCGTAACCATCAAAGCCGTAAAGCCCAAATCCTGCCACACGCCCTCGAGCAAAGCCTGCATGTCAATGCGTGTCAGGGCATCAAGTGCGCCCAACGGCTCGTCCAATGCCAATAATGTGGGCTGGGATACCAGTGCTCGCGCCAGTGCAACACGTTGACGCATCCCGCCTGATAATTGCGACGGCCACATGGTTTCACGCCCTGTCAGCGCGACCTCTTCCAGAATGGCGGCAGCGGCCGCGTCGGCTGAGGCGCCCTTTGCTTTTGGGCCAAGGCCGACTTTCACATTTTCTTGCACACTGGCCCAAGGCAAGAGCCGAGGTTCTTGAAACACAATGCGCGCTTGTCCGGCCTTGAGTGCGGGCGCTACAAGTGTGCCGCCGCTAACCGGATCAAGGCCAATCATGAGGCGCAACAAGGTCGATTTGCCACAGCCTGACTTGCCGACAATCGACACAAACTGGCCCGCAGGCACCTCTAACGTGATGCCTTCCAGCACAACATTATTGCCAAACGCCTTTTTGACCGAGGTTAGACT
>JAYSRI010000542.1:0-2359 GCA_043721175.1 Alphaproteobacteria bacterium | reverse complement strand
TCGGCGTTTTGCGTCGTGGCGGCGCGTAACCCCGTGCATTCAGTGCTATTTTTGATCCTGACCTTCTTTACGTCGGCAGGCTTGTTCGTGCTGTTGGGTGCTGAATTTCTCGCCATGTTGCTTATTGTGGTTTACGTTGGCGCGGTGGCGGTGTTGTTCTTGTTTGTGGTCATGATGCTGGACATTGACTTCGCTGAGCTTAAGGCAGGATTTTTTACTTATTTGCCTTTTGGCGGACTGATCGCTTTGATATTACTAGGCCAGTTCACAATGGTTGGTGGAGCTTGGATTGAGAAGAATGTGGCTGCCAGTGCATTGGCGGCACCCACCCCAAAGCCTGACTTGGTTTCCAATGCTGAAGCAATTGGGCGCATCCTATACACTGATTACATCTTCTTGTTCCAAGCTGCTGGAATCATTCTGTTTATCGCAATGATCGGGGCGATTGTTTTGACCCTTCGCCATCGCGATGGCGTGCGCCGCCAGAATGTCGGCGCGCAGGTTGCCCGCAACCGTGCAACGGGTGTTGAGCTAACAGATCCGAAACCGGGCGAAGGGGTGGCGCTATGATTGGCCTTGCACATTATCTGACGGTGGCTGCCGCACTGTTCACGATTGGCGTCTTTGGAATCTTTGTGAACCGAAAGAACGTCATTGTTATTCTGATGTCGATTGAGCTGATCTTGCTGGCCGTCAACATCAATCTCGTGTCCTTCTCGTCTTTCCTTGGCGATATGATGGGCCAAGTTTTCGCAATGTTTGTTTTGACCGTTGCCGCCGCAGAGGCCGCTGTCGGTCTTGCGATTCTTGTCGTTTACTTCCGCAACCGTGGCAACATCGCGGTGGAAGACCTTAATTTGATGAAGGGCTGACCCTGTGTCTGCTGACGCTCACACTGGCCTAGGCCTTGTTGAAACGCTTGCCCTGACCGTGGTGTTCGCACCGTTGTTAGGCTCGATTATTTGCGGGCTCTTCAACCGTTTTATCGGCGAAAAGGCGGCTATGTTTATCTCCACCGCCTTGCTGTTTGTCGCAGCGGCGTGCGCGGGAACTTTGTTTATAGGCTATTGGAACCACAGCTTTCATCTGCCCGAAGAAGCGATCAAGCTATTCAAGTGGATTGACGTCGGTGCGATGGAAAGCACGTGGTCGGTGCGGATTGACGCCATAAGTGTGGTGATGATGATCGTTGTGACGGGTGTTTCATCACTGGTTCACCTTTATAGCTGGGGCTATATGGCTGAAGATCCACACAAGCCGCGCTTCTTTGCCTATTTGTCACTGTTTACGTTCGCGATGTTGGCGCTAGTGACGGCAGCGGACTTCATGCAATTGTTCTTCGGCTGGGAAGGCGTGGGTCTCGCGTCTTACCTGTTGATTGGCTTTTGGTATTACAAGCGTACCGCCAATGACGCGCAGATCAAGGCGTTTGTTGTCAACCGTGTTGGCGACTTTGGCTTTGCGCTCGGTATCATGGCTGTGTTTTTCGTGTTCGGGACGATTGAATTCAAGGAAGTGTTCGCTTTAGTGCCTGAGAAGGCCTCGACCATGCTCAAATGGGGCGTTTATCAATTCCCCGCCATCGAGATCATTGCCTTCTTGTTGTTTGTCGGCGCCATGGGCAAGTCGGCGCAATTCTTCCTGCACACATGGTTGCCCGACGCAATGGAAGGGCCCACACCCGTCTCAGCGCTCATCCATGCCGCAACCATGGTAACGGCTGGCGTTGTACTGGTATGCCTATGCTCGCCAATCTTCCAAGCGGCTCCTAAGACGTCAGCGTTTATTGCCGTAATCGGTGCCATCACCGCACTTTTTGCCGCGACAGTCGGCCTTGCGCAAAACGATATCAAGCGCGTAATTGCTTATTCGACATGTTCACAGCTCGGCTTCATGTTCTTTGCGGCGGGCATTGGCGCCTATCAAGCGGCCATGTTCCACTTGTTCACCCACGCTTTCTTCAAAGCGCTTTTGTTCCTAGGGGCCGGTAGCGTCATTCATGGCATGCACCATGAGCAAGATATGCGCAAAATGGGTGCGATCGCTAAGGCGATGCCAGTCACTTACATCATTATGATCATCGGCACGCTGGCGATCACGGGCGTTGGCATTCCCCATACCAATTGGGGCTTTGCGGGATTCTTCTCAAAGGATGCAATCCTTGAAGCAACCTTTGCGGCCGGGCAAACAGGCAACGGTGCCGCACAATTTGCGTTCTGGATTGCTTTGATCGCCGCGACATTGACCAGTTTTTACTCATGGCGTCTGGCGTTTATGACCTTTCATGGCACCTATAAAGGTGATGCTCATGGTCATGGTCATCACGATGCTCACGCGCTCAAAGATCACTTACATGATG
>JAYSRI010000541.1:0-5917 GCA_043721175.1 Alphaproteobacteria bacterium | reverse complement strand
CCAAATTGCCGCCCTCTATGCACAGCTCGCCCTTGAGAGGCCTGATCCAAAAACCGAACTCGATTATGTTGATCCCTACACTTTGGTTGTTGCGGTCGCCTTGTCAGCACAAGCAACCGACGTTGGCGTCAACAAAGCAACCAAGGGCTTATTTGAGGCCGCTAATACACCGGAAAAAATGGTTGCCCTCGGTGTGGAAGGTGTTGAGCGCCACATCAAAACCATTGGCTTATGGCGCAACAAGGCCAAAAATGTCGTGGCATTGTCACAGATGTTGATTGACGATTTTGACGGGCACGTGCCCAGAGACCGCGATGCTTTGACCTCATTGCCCGGTGTCGGTCGTAAGACGGCCAATGTCGTGCTCAATGAAGCGTTTGGTGAGCCGACCATTGCCGTGGACACCCACATTTTCCGCGTCTCAAACCGCACAGGTCTAGCACCGGGCAAAACGCCTGATCACGTTGAGGCTATTTTAGAGCGCGTGACCCCCGCCGAATACAAAAAAGGTGCGCACCACTGGTTGATTTTGCACGGTCGCTATGTGTGCGATGCGCGCAAGCCCGCTTGCTGGCGTTGCGGTATTTCCGAGATTTGCCAGTTCAAAACCAAAACACCAAACCCGGCAGATGCTGCCAAAAAAACCAAGTAAGCGCGCTTATTCAAACCGCCGCTCTATTGCATCCAAGATCATAAACAGCATCAGACCCATAGCGGCGAGCAGGAACAATGCGGCAAACATCGTTGCCGTTTCAAGGCGATTGCCCGCTTCAACCAGGCGCCAAGACAGTCCGCCCGTCGCACCAGTTCCCGCAACAAACTCGGCAACCACAACGCCGACCAGTGAAAGGCCCGCAGCCGTTTTGATGCCCGCAATCAAGAATGGCAAAGCGGTGGGGAGCTCAAGTCGCATAAAACGCTGAAAGCCAGTCGCACGGTGAAGTGCAAACAAACGCGCGAGCTTGACGTCAACGGCTTTTAGCCCCGCGAGGGCCGACGTTAGAACTGGGAACACGCCAACCAACACAGCCAATATCAAAATCGCGCGCCGTGGGTGTTCAATACCCGACCAAATAATCACAAGTGGAGCGATAGCGATGATCGGGGTCGCTTGCAGCACAAGCGCATAGGGGGCCAATGCCCTTTCCAAAATGGGAATTCTGATAAACAGCAGCGCGGTCGCTGTTCCCAGTATAACCGAAACGAATAGTGCCATCAGTGCCAAGCCCAATGTGACAGCCGCCGCAGGCACCAAAATTTCCGCTCGGTTCACAAGCGCAACAATGATCGCGCTTGGCGGTGGCAGTACAATTTTTGGAACGTCAAATAGCCGTGTCAGGCCTTCCCACAAAACCAGTAAAAGTATCCCTGCCACAAAGGGCGACCAATCAATTGACTTCATATTGACTCCCCATAGTCCCGACATCGATGGCTTGTGACAAGGCGCGCCGCACGTTGCTGACAAGTTCTCCAAACAAAGGCGAGGTTAAAAATGCGCCATCGCGCGCAATGTGAGGTATTTCAAACTGCGCTTTGACCACAGCTGGTCTGGGGCTGAGAACTAAAATCCGGTCACCCATATAGACGGCCTCTTCCACCGAATGGGTGACAAACAAAACTGACTTTGCGCCGTGATTTTTGACCTTATGGACTAGATCATTGAGGACACGGCGCCCCAATTCATCGATCGCTCCAAAAGGCTCGTCTAGCAAAAGGACGCTTGGATCATCGACAAGTGCACGAGCCAATGCGACCCGCATCGCCATGCCCCCCGATAACGCACGTGGTCGGGTGGCTGCAAAATCGCTAAGGCCGACCAGATCAAGTGCGGTGCTGGCCGCTTGCATTTGTTGCGCGCGGGGAGCGCCCGCCAATGCCAAAGGTAAGGTGACATTTTCCAACGCGTTGGCCCAAGGCATGAGATTTGGTTCTTGGAACACAAATCCCGGCGGTTTGTTTTGGTCAGTCAGAGAAAGCGTGCCAGAGGCAAATTTTTGAAGGCCCGCCAGTGCTGACAACAAAGTGCTCTTGCCACAGCCCGATGGTCCCAGCAAAACGAGGCACTCACCCGCACAGACTTCCAGCGAAATAGGGCCCAATGCATGCAACCCGCCGAATGTGACGACCCCGTCGTCTAAACGCAGCCTGACATAATGATCGCGGGCCACTAAGGGGCTTTGGGCAGGAATGACAAATCAATCCCGCTTTGCCAATTAAGGTCTTTTGGGTAAACACCGGCATCGGCCATCAAGTCAAAAAATTGCGACCAGCGCTGCATCGTCATGGTACCAATCTGTCCGTCAATGGTCTCGACAATGCCGTAAGACAGCAGCTTTTCACGCGCTTGCGCCAGTAGCTCCAGCGTCATATCAGGGTTGTCGCGCATGATCAGTGTGTCGCCCGGCTGTGGGTCGGCGTGCAAATAATCTTTCCAGCCCGCAATTGTCGCGGCGACAAAATCACGAACTGCTTGGGGATGCTGTGTTATGAAAACATCAGATGCCAGCGTCATTGCAGCGTATCCGGGATAACCAGAATCAGCCAGCAAAAACACTTGTGGGTCAATTTTGCCTTGGACTTGAAGCGTGAATGGTTCGCTGGTGACGTAGCCTTGCTGGATGGCCGACGTATCAGACAGAAAGGGTGCCGAGTTAAACGTGTACTTGCGCACTTGGCTATCGGTGAAGCCGTATTTGGCCTTCAGCCAAGGCCAAAAAGCCGTGATCGACGCATCTGCCAGCATGATCGGCTTGCCCTTCATATCGGCAAGTGATTTTACGTCGGCACGGGGATGGGTGATGAGCACCTGAGGGTCCTTTTGAAAAGACGCCATGATGGCTTTTGACTTAGCACCGGCCTGGACCATCGACAGCACCAAAGGCGCGTTGGAACCCAGCCCCATTTCGATGGCTCCTGCTTCGAGAAGTTGAGGTACATTGACGGCAGGGCCACCTTGAATCAGCGCGACATCCAGCCCCTTATCGGCATAAAACCCGCGCGCCATCGCCTGATAGAACCCCCCTTGCTCAGCTTGGGCCCGCCAATCGGTGGCAAATCGAATCCGCGTTGAACCTTTGCTCGACGGCTTTGGCGACGGGCTGCAAGCTGCCTGTCCTGTCAGCGCAAAGAGAGAAGCATGAAGAGTTGCGCGACGTGTGAACACAAATGACCCCTTATTGAGGGTGTAAGCATAGTGCAAGTTTTCACGCTGGCGAGGGGTTGTGGCCGTCATTTGCGCAAAAGCGCGGTCTAAAATGCCTGATCATCGCCGCCAATGAGCACTTTGACTGTTTTGACAATGATCTTCACCTCCATCATCCAGCTCCAACGCTCTACGTAAGCGATATCAAGACGGACACGGCGGCGCATTTTGTCGAGTGTTTCTGTCGGGCCACGGGCACCATTGCATTGAGCCAACCCTGTGATGCCAGGGCGAACACGAAATCGCTCGCAATAAGTCGGCAGCATGCCGCCGTAGTGCATGTCGTGGGCAATAGCATGCGGGCGAGGGCCGACAATCGACATGTCTCCAAACAGGACATTTAAGAATTGAGGCAATTCGTCCAAACTGGTTGTACGCAGAAAATTGCCAATGGGTGTCAAACGGTGATCATCGCGGCGCGCTTGAATAACCGAAGCACCATGCTCTTGCACGGTCATGGTACGAAACTTCAAGATAACAAAAGGCGCACCACCAAGACCCGTCCTGACTTGACGAAACAAAACAGGTCCCTGGCTAGTCAGCTTTATCAAGAGCGCCAAAATTAATAATAACGGTGCTAAAAAAGTAAGCGCAGCGACGGAAACTAAAACGTCGATCCATCGTTTAGGCGTGCTAAGTGCCGCAAGGCCGACCGGCCCAAAGGGCTTTGGCGCATAAAGCTCGGCAGCGCGAGCATCGGTTGAAAGACGAACAGAAATACGATTCATACGGCGCACTCTTGTCCCTAAGCGGGACACTCCATGCGCGGTGTTGCATTTTTCAGGCCGGGGAAACGCCACATTCTGTGGCGGTAGCAGTGACATTTTCTAACTCGCTTTTATATGATCTCGAGAGCATTGTGCTTGTCTTGGGTGTGAACGTTTGCGGCGCGGTAGCTAGGGCAACGCGGCGCTGAAGTCGAGGTATCAACAAGCCAAAACTCGCCAGTCGAACCATATTTGCAACAGTGTTAACCATAAACTTGTTGTCCCACTATAATACTGATACTGAACCTAAAATGACTGAAATAGCTTTTTCCAAAATTCCCGTAACCGTACTGACTGGTTATTTGGGGGCCGGCAAAACAACATTGTTGAACCGCATCTTGAGCGATCCCAAAGGGCGTCGCTATGCTGTGATCGTAAACGAATTTGGCGAGATTGGCATCGACAACGATTTGATCGTTGGTGTTGATGAAGAAATTTTCGAGCTTAATAATGGTTGCGTTTGCTGTTCAGTGCGCGGTGATCTGATCCGCATCATGACGACTTTGTTTAAGCGCCGCCAAGCCTTTGACGCTATCATCATTGAAACAACCGGTCTTGCCGATCCCGCTCCTGTTGCGCAGACTTTTTTTGCTGATGATGATGTGCGCCATCGCGCCAGCCTTGATGCCATTGTCACGGTTGTCGATGCGGCAAACATTCTCAAACGTTTGGACGACAGCAAAGAAGCGGTTGAACAAATCGCGTTCGCCGACGCCATTGTTCTCAATAAGATCGATGCTGCCGACAGTGACGAACTGGCGCGCGTCAAGGTCGCTTTGCGTTCGATTAATCCAAGCGCTCCGATCCACCCGACAAGCCGCAGCAGCGTTGATCTGCACTTGATCCTCGGCCTTGAAGCGTTTTCTCTGGAACGCGCACTTGACCTTGATCCGCACTTTTTGCCAGACAAAACGAGCCATAACCACAAACATGACCATCATCACCATGAAGCCACTCATTATGCAGGCATAGAGGCCTTGGCGTTCAAAGCGGACCGTGCTTTGGATGAAGGCCGATTTGATGCTTGGTTGAGCGCATTGGTGGGGGAGTATGGTGGCGATATCTTACGCCTGAAAGGTATCATCGACATGTCAGGCGAAGATCGTCGCTATATTATACAGGGCGTTCATATGATGCTGGAGGGCGAATATCAGGGAGTTTGGCCCACCCAAGAACCGCGCCAAAGCCGCTTTGTGATGATCGGACGTAACTTTCAAGACCCGGCGCTCAAAGCCGCTTTAGAAGCAGAATTTCTGGCTTGTCAGGTCTAAATAGTGGCTAAGGCTGGCAAAAACCTGCCAAACGCCCTATTTTTCCGCAGTTTGTGCACAATTGTGGGCCTTCCTGCACTTGACGCAAATACCCGAAACGCTTTTGCGTCAGGTTTCAGCATAGCGACACATGTTGCGTTGTGCGTGCCGCCCGCCAAAACGCATATGCGGTAAGGTTGGCCAATGACCAAGGAAACGACAATGAGCAAGAAAGATCTTATCGACGCGGTTGCCGCTGGTGCCGACATCACAAAAGAAAAAGCAAATGCTGCTATCGACGCGTTGACCGCTGCAGTTGTCGCTTCCCTGAAGCAGGGCGAGGAAGTTACTTTGGCGCCATTGGGCAAATTCAAAGTTTCCAAGCGCGAAGCGCGCCAAGGCCGTAACCCATCAACAGGTGCAGCTGTCGAGATCAAAGCAGCGACAGTTGCCAAGTTCCAGCCTGCCAAAGCACTTAAAGACGCGTTGAACTAAGCACAGTGCCTCTGCCAACAAAAAGCCCGGTATGCGCTGCGCATATCGGGTTTTTTGTTGAACTAATACCAACGGCCCAATGAAACAACTCGTTTTCTATAAAATGTCATCCCCGACAAACGTAGCGCAGCGTAGAGAAGATCGGAGACTTCATCGGGTTGCACACTCAAATTTCAGGGGTTCCCCGCTCTTCGTTGCGCTAC
>JAYSRI010000540.1:0-2384 GCA_043721175.1 Alphaproteobacteria bacterium | reverse complement strand
GGCGCGGAGCCGAACGTCTGACAAGTCCGAGCCGCCCACTGGGGGAAGACGTCGAAATAATTTTTTCCTCGCTTGGCGATGGCGATGGAGTCACCTTGGCACCCCATTTACAATTCATCAAAGACGGCAATTTGGGTGTTGAGGCTTGTCATGATCACATGTTGGCATCCTACCGCCGCATCCCTTGGGAACCGCAGCACCGAGCAACATTCAAGGAAACTTTCACGCGCATTGCAAGCGGCTATGGGCCACTGGTTATCCATTGCGCTGCGGGCAAAGATCGAACGGGCATATTATGTGGTTTGATTTTACATGCACTAGGTGTTGCTGGCGATGACATCATGCACGATTATCTTTTGACCAACGCCGTTCCTTTGGATACGCCGTGGCTACATGAATATGCCGCCCGCATGTCGGGGATGTTTGACAAAAATGTCGATCCACTAACACTGCTGCCAATGTTGGGCGTGCACCGTGATTATCTAGAAGAGACATGGCGCGAGATGCACAAACGTCACGGCGGCCTAGACGGATATTTGCACACCATCGGTGTGGATAACGCGCTTCGCGAGGCTGTACAAAAGCGCTTAATCGTCTGAAATTTGGACGAAACTCACAAACAATCACGCTTGACCGTTTGTGGATTTGATATATTTCAAGACAGTGCGTGCATTGACTGACTTGATGGTGCACGATTGTAAAGAAAGTTCTCGTTCTCATGTCAGACAGCCCAAACGATTTAGCCCCTGAAACAGGCCTAGACAAAGATCAGATCGATGCGCGCGTTAATGCCATCATCGCGAGCGCCAGTCTTGAAGAAAAAGTTGGCATGATGAGCGGTAAGGGCTTCTTCAAGCAGTTCGCTGACTCTGGCCGCCTTTGGGGTGCCCAGCCCTACCGCGCAGGCTCGGGTGTCGAGCGGCTGAGTGTACCGCCACTGTATTTCACAGATGGCCCGCGAGGCGTAGCGCGCGGCCAATCGACGTGTTTTCCTGTCACGATGGCACGGGGTGCCTCCTTTGACACCGACCTTGAGGAGCGGATTGGCGAGGCGATGAGCCTTGAGATACGTGCACAAGGTTGCAACCTCACAGGTGCTGTTTGCGTCAATCTTTTGCGTCATCCCGCATGGGGTCGTGCGCAGGAGACCTATGGCGAGGATCCCTGTCATTTGGGGGAAATGGGTGCGGCCTTGGCTGTTGGACTTCAAACCCACAATGTCATAGCCACTGTGAAGCATTTTGCCTTAAACTCAATGGAAAATGCGCGATTTAAGATTGATGTAATTTGCGAGCCACGCCCACTGCGTGAGGTTTATCTGCCTCACTTTAAGCGCATCTTGGACGCGGGCTGCCTTTCGGTCATGAGTGCCTACAACAAGCTCAACGGCACCTATTGCGGACAAAACAAAGCACTGTTGACCGATATCTTGCGGACAGAGTGGGGCTTTGAAGGCTTTGTTCATTCCGATTGGGTGTTGGGTGTCTATTCAGTTGAAGGGGCGACAGCTGGCCTTGATATTGAAAACCCTGAGCCACGCGTCTTTGGTCGCAATCTGGTCGCGTCAGTCACTGACGGCACCACAAGCATTGAAACGATTAATATAGCCTGCAAGCGTATTTTGACCATTCAGTATCGCCTTGCCTGCGCGAAAGACCCGTTGCCGGATTATCCGATGGCGCTTGTATCGAGCAAAGCTCACGCTGCTTTGGCGCTGGAGGCGGCAGAAAAGTCAGCTGTGTTGTTAGAGAATAATGGCGCTTTGCCGCTTGAGCGCACAAACCTCAAAAGAGTTGCGGTTCTCGGTCGCTTGGCAGGGCTTGCTAACACGGGGGACAATGGGTCTAGCCGTGTGCGGCCTTTGCACGTTGTGACGCCCCTTGAAGGTTTGATCTCCGCATTGGGCACAGCTGCTATCATGACTGGTGATGAAAACGACATTCCAGCGGCGGCAGAGGTTTGCGCTAAGGCAGACGCGATCATCATCGTGGCTGGATACACAGCCAGCGAAGAGGGTGAGTTCATACCAGGCGATATTGCGCTGGGCGAAGATGACGTCAATAAAACAGCCGCAGCACAAATTTCAATGGGCGGTGACCGTGACGCTTTAACACTGCCAAGATCTCAAGTTGATTTGATATTGGCTGCTCGGGCCGCAGCACCCACAACACCTATTATTGTTGTGTTGGTTGCAGGCTCGGCGGTGATGGTTGAAGAATGGCGCGGCCACGCATCGGCTATTCTGCAAACTTTCTATAGTGGTCAGGAGGGCGGCAAAGCGCTTGCCAGCCTTTTGTTAGGGAATATATCCCCGTCGGGCAAATTGCCGTTCAGTGTTGCACGCAATGTCAACGACTATCCGTTTTTCGATAAAAATGCCGAGA
>JAYSRI010000539.1:0-2394 GCA_043721175.1 Alphaproteobacteria bacterium | reverse complement strand
ATCCGGGGTGAACGCCCGACCTTGAGCCGTCAGGATAGCGCGCAAATTATTATCGAGCGTTGATTTGCCAGAGCCTGAAATCTCCATCTCGGTGGTAGGCCCCATATGCGACAAGCCATCCAGCGTGAAGGCAGCTGCGGTTCGCGCCAAGGGGAATAGCGGGTTATTGACGTAATAGTCTGATCCCAACAGTCCTTGTTCTTCGGCGGCCCAAGATGTGAATATGACCGAGCGGACAGGGCGTGGACCCGTTGCCATGGTTCGCGCGATTTCCAGCATGCCGGCCACACCAGACGCATTGTCGATTGCACCATTGTAGATGGCGTCGCCGTTGACTGGCTCGCGTATGCCCAAGTGATCGTGGTGCGCGCCCAGTAACACGGCCTCGGTCGGGCGGGCAGCCCCCTTCAGAATGCCAACAACATTGCGCGTCGAGACCGTTTCGCGCGTGATTGCCATACGCACAGTTGCGGTTTGGTTGAGCAGGATTGGCTTGAAGCCCGGCGTGCGGGCAGCGACTTTAAGCTGTTCAAAATCAAGGCCACATTTGCGCAACAATTCCACCGCCACGGCGCGCTGGATCCAACCTTCAAAGGCGGGCAATGACGCCCCTTTGTCGGCGCGCACAAAATCAAACCGTGTGCCATTGGAATTGCGCACGACGCCCCATCCATAGGCAGCAGGGGCGTCTTCATGCACGATCAATACGCCCGCCGCACCAGCCTTTGCCGCATTTTCAAATTTATAGGGCCAGCGGCCATACCATTGCATCGCTTTACCGCCGAAGCGACCAGCCACAGCGTCGCCTGCGATGGCTTCAAAGTCAGGGTCATTGACCAGCACGATGGCGATCTTACCCCGCATATCAATCCCGGTATAATCGTTGAAACCCTGTTGGGGAGCCGTCACGCCATAGCCTGCGAACACAAGCGGCGCGTCTTTCAAATTGGTGTCAGAGCCATCAGCACGACGGCTAGTCATCATAACGTGATCGCCTTGGCGCCAAATCTCGTCTTCAACACTAAAAGTGCCGGTCGAGGCGGCGGCGAAGCGGTTGAGATCAAAGTTTTGAAACCATGTGCCGTTATCGCCAGCAGGCTCAAGACCGATGCTAGCGAAAGCACCGGCGATATAGGTCGTCGCCATGTCGTCACCGCGGGTGCCAGGGCCTCGTCCTTCGAAAAAATCACTCGCAAGCGTCTTGATGTGCTCACGCAAGCGCCCTTCGTCGATCAGCGCGTAGGGTGATTGTGCAATTGAGGCTTTGTTTGTCGTTCGCGCAACAGCCATTCCAGTTGTCGACAAGCCAACAATGGTTGCCAGAGCCAGCGCGGTTGTGAGTAAGAATTTTTTCATTGTTTTTAGCCTCCTCAAACAGCCGTCGCGCCGCCGTCGATCACCATGGTTTGGCCGGTTGTGAACGCACCAGCCCGTGAGGTTAGAAACACCGCCATTCCTGCGATTTCGTCAGGTTGTCCGATGCGCTT
Organism: Alphaproteobacteria bacterium; assembly: GCA_043721175.1. Taxonomy (GTDB): domain Bacteria; phylum Pseudomonadota; class Alphaproteobacteria; order Caulobacterales; family Aquidulcibacteraceae; genus Aquidulcibacter. Next base: position 907 of record JAYSRI010000539.1, on the reverse strand, counting down.
CACGCATTGGCGCGCGGTGGAGGCTTTGAGGATTTCAGGATTGTCCCACAATGCTTTGGCAAAGTCGGTTTGCACCAAGCCCGGCGCGATGCAATTGACCGTGACATTATCGCGGCCAAATTCGAGCGCCAAGTTGCGCGCCAATTGCATATCGGCGGCTTTGGAAATGTTATAGGCACCAATAACGTCAGTCGCTTTGAGACCACCGATTGATGACACAATGACAATGGATCCCGCCTCTCGCGCCCGCATCTCCGGCGCACACATGGCAATTAACCAGTGGTTTGAGATGATATTGTTTTGCAGAATTTTTGTGAAAGCCTCGTCGGTAATGTCAGCCATTGGGCCAAAATACGGGTTTGACGCGGCGTTGCAGATTACGATGTCGATTTGGCCAAAGCGCGCTTTGGTTTGATCAACAAGGCGCTGAAGGTCGTCTTTGCTGCCGATGTTGGCGGGGATGGCTGCGGCGCGTGTATCGCCATGCGCTGCATTGATCGCGGCAGCCACCTCTTCGCAAGGCCCGGCTTTTCGGCTTGATACGACAACATTTGCGCCATGTGCAGCAAGTTGCTCAACAATTGCCTTGCCAATCCCTCGCGAGGATCCTGTGACGATGGCGGTTTTTCCGGAAAGGTCAAATATAGAAGTCATGTTCGTGCGTCCCCTGATGTTTGCTTTTGATTTTAGGGATGTTGTTGCATGGCTTTGAAGGTGGGGGAAGGGGCTGCGTGCCAAGATATAGGGCGATTGCATTTGAAGGGTGATTCTGAATGTTTCGTTTGGCTTTGGAGAAAAAGACAGGTGGTGTGATCATGCGGACATCATTATATGCGTCCCATGTCCCGCCTGATCCTCTTCAACAAACCGTTTAACGTGCTGTGCCAGTTCTCGGGGGGTGAAGGGC
>JAYSRI010000538.1:0-6015 GCA_043721175.1 Alphaproteobacteria bacterium | reverse complement strand
TTATGGTTTCGTGGCGACTCATTGGCGCACCACCAAAGGTTTTTGAATATGTCGTCGCGCATGAATTGGCGCATTTGATGGAAATGAACCATTCTCCTCGTTTTTGGGCTCACGTGAGTGAACTAATGCCTGACTGGAAGCCTGCACGCGCTTGGCTCAAGGCACATGGCGCGAGCTTGCATGCACTAGGGCGCTAGATCGCCGTGCTTCATTCATGAAGCACATCAGGTCGATCTAGCACTTTGAGATAGAGCATACGTGGCCCAAGAAAATCTGTTTCAGATTTTGCGCGCGATGCTCTAGGACTAAAAGACGACGAAGAAAATGAGGGCAAAAATGACTGAGATCTTTCCACCTCCTGCTGATTTTGCCAGAAGTGCGTTGATCGACAGCGCAACATATGAGGCGATGTATGCCCGCTCCATAGCTAATCCTGACACCTTTTGGGGTGAGCAGTCGGCAGCTCTGGAATGGATAAAGCCGTTCACGAAGGTCAAGAACACCAGCTTTGACGAGGCGACCTTTGGCATCAAGTGGTTTGAAGATGGCATGCTGAATGTCTCTGCCAATTGCGTTGATCGCCACCTACCAACCAAGGCTGACAAGATCGCAATCCTTTGGGAAGGTGACGATCCAGCCGACAGCAAAGCCATAACTTACAAGCAATTGCACCAAGAAATGTGCACGATGGCGAACGTTTTAAAGCGGCTGGGCGTGGGCAAGGGCGACCGTGTTACGCTTTATATGCCGATGATCCCGCAAGCAGCTTACGCGATGCTAGCTTGCACCCGCATTGGTGCGGTGCATTCCATCGTGTTTGGCGGTTTCTCGCCCGATAGCCTTGCAGGTCGGATACAAGATTGCGATTCCAAACTGGTTATCACCGCTGACGAAGGCTTGCGCGGCGGCAAACCGGTACCATTAAAAGCCAACACGGACGCCGCCGTTGATCAGTGTCCATGCGTTGAACACGTGCTGATGATCACCCGCACCGGTGCCGATGTTGCCATGAAGCCGGGTCGGGATGTACGCTACGAAGACATTGCAGCGGATGTATCAGGCACTTGCGCGCCAGAACCAATGGGTGCTGAGGACCCGCTGTTCATTCTCTATACGTCCGGCTCAACAGGCAAACCAAAAGGCGTGCTGCACACCACAGGCGGCTACCTTCTCCATGCCGCCTTGACCTTCAAATACATTTTTGACCACAAAGACAGCGATATATTTTGGTGTACGGCGGACGTCGGTTGGGTGACCGGACATTCCTATGTTGTATACGGACCACTGGCCAACGGCGCCACCAGCTTGATGTTTGAAGGCGTGCCAACCTATCCCGACGTGTCGCGCTTTTGGAACGTGATTGACAAGCATAAAGTCTCAATCTTCTACACCGCCCCCACGGCTTTGCGCGCGTTGATGCGTGAAGGCGATGAACCTGTTACCAAGACTTCACGGGCTTCATTGCGGTTGTTGGGTAGCGTGGGCGAGCCGATTAATCCTGAGGCGTGGCAGTGGTATCATCGTGTTGTCGGTGACGGTCGGTGTCCGATTGTCGACACGTGGTGGCAGACCGAAACTGGTGGCGCATTGATATCGCCTTTGCCCGGTGCCACGGCGCTCAAGCCCGGCTCGGCGACTAAACCGTTCTTTGGCGTCAGGCCCGCCATTGTCGATGCTGACGGCAAAATTCTGGACGGCGCGTGCAGCGGCAATTTGGTGCTATTGGATTCTTGGCCAGGCCAAATGCGCACTGTCTATAATGACCACGACCGCTTCTTCCAAACCTATTTTTCGACCTATCCCGGCACCTATTTCACCGGCGATGGCGCACGTCGGGATGAAGATGGGTATTACTGGATCACGGGCCGCGTTGATGATGTGATCAATGTTTCGGGTCACCGCATGGGCACGGCGGAAGTGGAAAGCGCTCTGGTTTCTCACGCCCATGTGGCCGAAGCCGCCGTCGTTGGTTATCCCCATGACATCAAAGGCCAGGGCATTTATGCTTATGTGACGCTGAATGCCGATACACAGCCTAGCGAGGGATTGCGCAAGGAATTAGTAGCTTGGGTGCGCCGCGAGATTGGGCCCATTGCCGCGCCCGATCTGATCCAATTCGCACCGGGCTTGCCTAAGACCCGCTCTGGCAAAATCATGCGACGTATTTTGCGCAAGATTGCTGAAGATGATTTTGGCGCATTGGGCGATATCTCGACCTTGGCTGATCCCTCTGTGGTTGAGAGTTTGATCGACAACAGGCAGAATAAAAGCGGTGCTTGATAAAATCACGCCAGTAAGAGACCTGCACGCCGGACCGCGCGTATACTACGCGCTCGACTGCCCGCAGATGCGCGTAATAAACGCGCGGTCCGGTGCTTCAAATTATGACTAAAATCCAAGCCAAAATCTGTGGGCTGACAACACGTCACCATGTCATCACGTCGCTGGACGCAGGCGCGGACTATATCGGCTTTATGATTTTCCCGCGCAGCCCGCGCAACATCTCCCCGGCCGATGCAAAGCCATTGACCGCTTTGGCAAAGGGGCGCGCCAAAACAGTGGCGATCGTGGTCAATCCCGATGAGGCTTTGATCACCGCAATACTAAACGATCTTGGCCCTGACTACATCCAACTTCATGGCCAAGAAACCCCACAATTTTGCGCGCAACTTCGGGCGCGCGGCGTCGGCGTGATCAAGGTTTTTGGCATATCTACAGAGCACGATCTGGAACCGATTGCTGCCTACGAAGATAGCGTCGATATGCTATTATTTGATGCCAAAGCGCCAAAAAACGCCACGAGACCGGGCGGCTTGGGTGAGCCTTTTGACTGGAACGTCCTGAAAAAATTTGAGAGCAAAGTGCCTTGGATGCTATCGGGCGGCCTAAATCCCACCAATGTTCGCCAAGCCTGCGTCGCGACAGGTGCGAAAATGGTGGATGTCTCCTCTGGCGTTGAGAGTGCACCCGGCCTAAAGGATGACGCCTTAATTCGCGCCTTCATGGCTGCGGTCAATACGGACACTTAAAACACATGGACGCACGTAATAGCTGGGGCGCGTATCCCGACGCCAATGGCCGCTTTGGCAAATTTGGCGGCCGATTTGTAGCCGAAACCTTGATGCCCAATATCTTGGCGCTCAATGAGGCGTATGAAGCCTCTAAGCAAGACCCGTCTTTTCAGGCGACGTTGGATACTTTCCTGCGCGACTATGTTGGCCGTCCTAGTCCGTTGTATTTTGCCGAGCGCCTGACCGAGCATTTTGGCGGCGCGAAAATCTACTTCAAGCGCGATGAGCTTAATCACACCGGTGCCCACAAGATCAATAATTGCATGGGACAGATATTCCTGGCGATGCGGATGGGCAAAACCCGCATCATTGCGGAAACTGGTGCCGGCCAGCATGGCGTCGCCACCGCCACCGTGTGCGCCCGCTTTGGCCTGCCGTGCGTTGTGTACATGGGTGCGACCGATGTTGAACGCCAAAGTCCCAACGTCTTTCGTATGAAACTTCTGGGTGCAGAGGTTCGCCCTGTAGACGCTGGCACAGCGACCCTAAAAGACGCCATGAACGAGGCGTTGCGCGATTGGGTTTCCAATCCTGATGATACTTTCTATATCATCGGCACCGTCGCTGGCCCCCACCCCTACCCTGCCATGGTGCGTGATTTCCAGTCCGTGATTGGGCGAGAAACCAAAGAGCAAATGATGGAACGTGAAGGGCGATTGCCCGACGCGCTTGTCGCTTGCATCGGTGGCGGGTCCAACGCCATTGGCTTATTCCATCCTTTCTTGGAAGATGAGAGCGTCAAGATTTACGGCGTTGAAGCCGCCGGTCACGGCATTGACACTGGCTTTCACGCGGCGGCGCTAACTGGCGGACGCCCCGGCGTCTTGCATGGTAACCGTACCTATCTGCTACAAGACGACGACGGGCAGATCATTGATGCACATTCCATCTCGGCGGGCTTGGATTATCCCGGCGTCGGGCCTGAGCATGCGTTCTTGAAAGATACCGGCCGCGCGACTTATTTGTCGGCGACCGATGACGAGGCGCTCGATGCCTTTCAACTTTGTGCTCGGCTCGAAGGCATTTTGCCCGCCCTTGAACCCAGTCATGCGCTGGCCCGTGTTGGCGAGATCGCCAAAGATGTTGGCAAGGGTGGCATCATCGTGATGAATTTATGTGGCCGTGGTGATAAGGATATCTTCACGATTGCCAATGCTTTGGGAGCGAAAATATGAGGGTTGGCATGCTTGTCCTCCCCTGCGGAGCGACGGGTCCGGCCCCGAAGGGGTCGGAGGGGGCGCGTCGCAATGAGGGTTGGCGTTTAACTGAAAATGTGTCCCCCTCAGTCTCGCTACGCGAGCCAGCTCCCCCGCTATGCGGGGCGAGCACAAGCAAGTTATCAATTTCCTCGGACTTTTGACTATGACCACATCCCGCCTAACCGCCGCTTTCGCAAAAGCCAAATCCGAAGGTCGCGCAGCACTTGTTGCCTATATCATGGCAGGCGACCCCGACCTTGAAACGTGCGCCACGATATTGGACGCATTGCCAGCGTCGGGCGTCGATGTGATTGAGCTTGGTTTCCCGTTTACAGATCCAATGGCTGATGGCCCCAGCATTCAGCGGGCAGCCATCCGCGCACTTGCCAACAAAGTGACACTCGCCAAAACGCTGGCATTAGCCAAAGGTTTTCGCGCGAAGCACCCTGAGACTGGTCTGATCATAATGGGCTATCTCAACCCGATTGAGACGATGGGTTATGAAGCCTTTGCAGCTTTAGCCAACCAAAGCGGCGTGGATGGCGCGATCATCGTGGACGCACCTGCCGAAGAAGATGGCGATCTGCGCGATGCAATGCGCGCTCAAGACCTCTCGCTGATCCGCCTCTTTACCCCTACGACTGACGCCGCGCGTATGCCTGCGGTTGCGCACGGTGTGTCTGGCTTTGCCTATTATGTTTCGGTCGCGGGCATTACAGGCGATAAGACAACCCAAACCACCAATCTTGAAAGTGCGGTCAGTGCAGTTCGCGCTGCGACTGGCCTTCCGGTCGCCGTCGGCTTTGGCATCAAGACGCCAGAGATGGCGGCTGAGGTTGCGCGTGTCGCCGATGGCGTCGTGGTGGGTACCGCCCTTGTTGACGAGATCGCAAAGGCAGCCCAATCTAGGAGGGGCGGGGCCGGTGGCGATCCGGCAGCGGCTGCGGGTGCCTTCTGCAAAGCCTTGTCAGACGCTATTAATTCAGTGGGGCTGAAAGCATGAGTTGGATTGATCGCATCCGTCCGGGTATCAACAAGCTGCTGCAAAAGCGCGAGAGCCCGGATAATCTGTGGGTCAAAGACCCTGACACAGGCGACATGCTCTATAAAACCGACCTTGAAAACAGTCAGTGGGTGACGCCATCCGGTCGTCATATGCGGATTGGACCAGAGTTGCGCTTTCGCTATTTGTTTGATGGGCAAAGCTGGCTGGCGATTGATACGCCCCGAGTTGTTGAAGACCCGCTGAAGTTCAAAGATGATAAAAAATATGTAGATCGCTTGAAAGATGCACGTGTCAAATCTGGTCGCGATGACGCTATGGCGATTGGCTATGGCAAGATTGCCGGCGTGCATGGGGTAGCACTGGTGCAAGACTTTGGGTTCATGGGTGGATCTCTTGGCATGGCGGCAGGAGAGGCTTTTATCAAGGCCGCCGAGGAGGCCATTTCCCGCAAATGTCCGATGATTTGCTTCACAGCAGCAGGAGGTGCGCGCATGCAAGAAGGCATTTTGTCACTGATGCAAATGCCACGCACCACACTGGCGATTGATGATCTCAAACGGGCAGGCTTGCCCTACATCGTCGTGTTGACAGATCCCACAACGGGTGGCGTCACGGCCAGCTATGCGATGCTGGGTGATGTGCATATTGCGGAACCTGGCGCACTGATCGGTTTCGCAGGCCCCCGCGTGATCGAGCAAACCATCCGCCAAAAACTGCCCGAAGGCTTCCAGCGCAGCGA
>JAYSRI010000537.1:0-6045 GCA_043721175.1 Alphaproteobacteria bacterium | reverse complement strand
CCTGCTGCTTTGCGCGAACGGTCAGCCATGTAGACGGGGCCGCCCGAATTGCCTGCAAACACTGCAAAGTCCATCAGGAAAGTGGGAAACGCGCTACTTGGCCACAAGGGGAATGACGCGACGCGGCCGGCTCGCAAGATCGGAAAACCCAACTCGTTGGCGGCAATCCCGCGCGGATAGCCCAATGCCAACACTTCGTCGCCCGGTCGGACATCAAATTCGCGAAACACGTTATCGTCTGCAAGTAGGTCAAACTCAATCGCATGGGCGCGGGGTTGATCGGGCGGCGTGACCAGCATGACGGCGATATCGCGCGACGTATGGCGGCTCCATTTGGGAGCGCTTGCGCCGTCGCGAATGAGCAGCGGCTTTGATTCGCGGTACCATGCACCACCATCGTCCTCACGGCGCCAGTGGATTGTGGCCTCTGCCCCTTTCATGCGGTCAAACACATGTGCAGCCGTGACCAATGCGACGCGATCTTTGCCGCCACCATATGCAGGCCCGGGCAAGCGTACCAGCCAACCGGTGCCAACGGTGGACGTGCCATCGCCTTGGCGCTGCTCCAGCTTAAACGTCGCCCGCATCAGCGCCATATTGAGATCGAGTGACATGAAGAGGCCCAATTTATATCTAATGAATTACAGCGTGTCGTCGCCTCGAGCAAAGCACAAGGGCGCAACTGCGCGTTATTAAACCTGACGCCTCTGTCAACCTAGTGACAAGGCGCGCAATTGGTGTAGTGATGCTCACAAAAGCAGCGCACAGTGACCGCGCGCACGACAGGGAGAGCATCATGGCTGACGGTAACTTAGCGCTTGGGCAGAACTTTGACACGTTGAAGGCAATCCAAGACTTCCACGCCAACCGCGCCGCAACCATGCCTATCGAGGAAATCGACGTATCCGACGTTGAGCTTTGGCTCAATGATTGCCATTGGCCCTATTTTGAGCGCTTGCGCAAAGATGATCCGGTGCATTGGGTTGTTAGCCCAAACCCGGACGTCAATGGCTATTGGTCGGTGACCAAATACAAAGACATTGTGGCGGTTGATACCAATCCCGCGCAATTCTCGTCTGACGCATTTTTGGGCGGCATCACGCTGCGCAACATGGACGAGGATTTCATGCTGCCAATGTTCATCGCGATGGACCCACCCAAGCATGACGCGCAACGCAAAGTCGTGCAGCCTATTGTTGGGCCTGACAATCTTAAGAAAATGGAAGCCCTCATTCGTGAGCGGGCCTGCACGATCTTAGACAGTCTGCCGCTGAACGAGGAGTTTGATTGGGTTGACCGCGTTTCCATCGAACTGACCACGCAAATGCTGGCGACACTGTTTGACTTTCCGTGGGAAGACCGCCGCAAGCTGACCCGCTGGTCAGATGTTGCCACCGCAGCCCCGATGCCGGGCGGTATTGTCGAGACGATCGAGCAAGGCCGCGCCGAGATGATGGAGTGCTTGTTTTACTTCACCAATTTGTGGAACCAGCGCGTCAATAGCGAGGGCGGCAATGACCTCATTTCCATGCTTGCGCACGGCGAAGCGACCAAAAACATGGAGCCGATGGAGTATCTGGGCAATCTAATCTTGCTGATTGTTGGCGGCAATGACACCACACGCAATTCGCTAACGGGTGGGCTTTACGCTTTGAGCAAGAACCCTGATGAGTTTAAGAAGCTGCGCGCCGATCCGTCGCTTATTCCTAACATGGTGTCGGAAATCATCCGCTGGCAGACACCCTTGGCCCACATGCGCCGCACCGCATTGGAAGATGTAATGTTGGGTGGCAAGCAGATCAAAAAAGGCGACAAAGTCGCCATGTGGTACGTCTCTGGCAATCGCGACGAAGAAGCTATTGCGGACCCAGACGCTTTCCTGATCGACCGCGACCGCGCCCGCAACCACTTGTCATTCGGCTTTGGCATCCACCGTTGTGTCGGCAATCGCCTCGCCGAAATGCAAATCCGCATCGTGTGGGAAGAGCTGTTGAAACGCTTTACTGATTTTGAAGTCGTAGCCGAGCCGACGCGGATACCGAGCGCATTTGTGAAGGGCTATGATCACATGCGGGTGATTTTGCGGGGGTAGTAGCAAAAGAAGCGCGCAGCACTAGCTGCGCCCCTTTTCGGTCAAGTTAAAGCGCAGCTAGTGCTGCGCGCTCCCTTTTTTCTTGTACCCCCGAAACAAGTGATGACGCGAGACCCAACACGCGCTAAACCCTGCGGCATTAACCACCACAGGAGCGCCCATCATGGCCACACGTGCAGACGAAATTGACTATCAAATCTTTGGCGAAGAAATGCAATTTGTCGAGATTGAGCTTGATCCGGGCGAAAGTGCGGTCGCTGAAGCCGGCATGATGATGCACAAAGACCCCGTGATCACGATGGACACGGTGTTTGGTGATGGCAGCAAGAAGCCAGGCGGGTTCATGGATGCACTTGTAGGTGCTGGCAAGCGCCTGCTGACCGGCGAGAGCCTGTTTACCACCGTTTTCAGCCACACGGGCGCTAGCGGCAAAGCCAAAGTCGCGTTTGCAGCCCCCTTTCCTGGCCACATTCTGGCGCTGAAACTCACTGACTACCAGGGCAAATTGATTTGCCAGAAAGACAGCTTCTTGGCGGCTGCCAAAGGTGTATCACTGGGCATTTTCTTTCAAAAGAAGATCATGACGGGGCTTTTTGGTGGCGAGGGCTTTATCATGCAATCGCTGGAAGGTGACGGCACCGTGTTTGTCCACGCGGGCGGGTGCATCATCCGCAAAGAACTGGCGGCGGGCCAAGAAATTCATGTCGATACGGGCTGTGTTGCAGCCTTCACATCAGGTATCGCGTTTGATGTTGTGCGCGCAGGTAGCGTTAAGTCGATGATCTTTGGCGGCGAAGGCGTATTTTTCGCCAGCCTAAAAGGCCCGGGAACAGTATGGATTCAGTCTTTGCCATTCTCGCGCCTCGCTGGCCGGATGATGCAGGCGATGCCAGCCACTGGCGGATCGTCAGGCGAAGGGTCAATTCTCGATAGCGTTGGCGGCCTTGGCGGATTGATTCGCGGCAATTAAAGCGGCAAACAATTGGACTGCGCGTGGATGCCTCGTGCTGCGTCACGTACGCAAAGTTGCATATGACATGCGCGGTCCAAGGTGTTTATTCATTTACAACCACGCGGGCCGAGGTAGGAGTAGATATGAAGAACATCATATCAATCCTTGCCTATACGATCCTCTCAGCCTGCTCAACAGGGGGTGGAACCGTGCTACCATCACCTGTCGGCGATGCCGCCGTTGGCAAAGCCTGCCGAGAGGCCGCGCCTGACATTATTCCAGCCACGCCGCTGACAGCCAAAAGTGTTTGGCGCAACGAGGGCATGGGCAGTGCCGCCGATAGCCTCGAGGACCTGCGCATGGGTTTTGAGCAGGTCAGTTTCACGGCAACCAGCGCCAATATCGCTGCGGCAAATGCGTTAAGCGCAAACGACATAAACCGCTGGAGCCAAGTGCCGTTGAGCAATGAGGCAGGAATTATAACGTTGGCGGTTGCACCGCGCGGTGACCCCAGATGCGCGCCCTTTGAACGCGAAGTGGCCGCGCAGCGTAACTCCACTGCCCCCAAAGCCAATAACGACGATCCGATGAAGTACTGGACCGACACGCGTTTTCCACCCGCCTCACCAGAAGGTCGCAATTGGTGTTTGGCGACACTCAATAGTGCGGACACTGCGGCGATGCGTTTTTCACGCACCGTAACCTCTTCGCAAGAAGGGTTGAGCAACGTCAGCATCACACTTGAGACTATCACCGATTCTAGTGGCGCATTGCTGGCACGCCGCACTTTGGTGCGGATGAGCCGGCCGTCTTTTCCAATTGGCATTTCAGCGGTTTATACTGGCTGTAACGGCGCAACCATTGGGCAAATTTCAGAGTTTTATGGACCTACTGGTATCGCACTCCGCCCGGCGACCGCTCCAACGCTGATTAACAAATGAGACGAAAAGGCGCAAAGCTGCCCTGCCCTGTTGAAATCCTGATCATGATGGACTAATGAAACGTTTCAAGATTTTCATGCGCCGTCTGCATAACGCCGGCGGCGCTGTTTTTTCACACGAATAGACGGAGACCGGACATGACCGGCATCGTAATCAATGTTGACGTGCGTGAGCGCACAGGCACCGGTGGTGCACGCCAAACACGCCGTGACGGCATGGTACCAGGCATTCTATATGGTGGCGATGAAGCCCCGGTAGCGATTGCAACGTCGGCGAAGGATTTGTTGCGTTTGATCCGCTCGGGCAAGTTTTTGGCCCACATGATTGATCTTCGCTATGGCGAAGAAAGCCAGCCTGTTATCCCGCGCGATATTCAATGGGATCCAGTATCGGATTTGCCTGTCCACTTTGACCTTTACCGCGTCAAAGAAGGTTCGGTGATTTCAGTTGAGGTGCCTGTGCATTTCTTGAACCAAGATATTTGCCCTGGCATTAAAAAAGGCGCGACACTCAATGTGGTGCGTCACACTGTCAGCTTGGACGTACCTGCGAATATGATCCCAGAAGAATTGGTGATTGATCTGGCGAAAGCCGACATTGGCGATGTGATCCATATTTCTGCGGTCCGTTTGCCCGAAGGTGCGCGTCCAACCATCCGAGACCGCGACTTTACTGTTGCTACAATCGTCGGTCGCGGCGGCAAGCAAGAAGCGGCTGAAGAAGCGGCTTCTTAAGGTCTCTTCCGTACTACCATTCTAAAAAAGCCTCGGTTATGCCGAGGCTTTTTTGTAAGTAAAACACGGAGCGCGGCATACCAATGCCGCCTATACTTCGAAAGAAAGCGGCGTTGGTATGCTGCGCTCCGATTCACAATCATAAGGCCTAACCCCATGTTCCTTCTTGTTGGCCTCGGCAATCCTGGCACGAAATATGCCAAAAATCGCCATAACATCGGTTTTATGGCCGTTGACGAGATCGCGCGTCAACACGGCTTTGGCACCGAAAAATCCCGCCTTCAAGGCCTGTCCCGCGACGGCATCATTGAAACTGAAACCGGACCTCAAAAGGCGATCATCGTCAAGCCGCAGACCTTCATGAATGAGAGCGGGCGCTGTGTCGGCGGGTTCATGGCGTTTCACAAGATATCTATCGCCAAGGTCATCGTATTTTATGACGAAGTTGAACTAGCCCCGGGGCGCTGCCGGGTAAAAATTGGTGGTGGCACGGCGGGCCATAACGGCTTACGCTCCATCGTCGCTCAGTCAGGCGCAGACTTTAAGCGCGTGCGCATGGGTGTTGGTCATCCCGGTCGCGAGAAAATGCTGGGTTATGTGTTGGATGATTTTTCAAGTGCTGAGAACGTTTGGGTGGAGAGCCTGTGTGACGCCATCGCGCGGTGCGTGCCATTGCTGGTTGATGCCAAACATGACGAGTTTCAAACGGAAATCAGCAAATTATCCCCTGCCCCACCAATCCCCGCTTGGTTGCGTGGCGGTGGCAGCGATGTCGGTTAGAACCATTCCCGATTTTTTTAGGCAGAAAATCGGGAATGGCTATATTTAAGAGTGTTACAGCAAACTGATCTCGCCCAATGAAGCGGAAAGCGGTCTGAAGGAAGCGCAGCAACACTGTGCTGCGCGCCCCTATGTCTCTCACCGAGCCGTCAGTTCACTCACTAAACGGTCGGCCTTGTAGACCTTGATCAAAGCCTCGGTCATCGCCGCTGTGGTCACTGAAACTGTGCGGTTCAAGCGTTCGTCATAAGCGTAATTACCACCTAGCGAATGGATGTTGCCGTCAAACGCTGCACCTACAATTCGACCTTGGCGATCAATCAACGGCGAACCCGAATTGCCACCGATGATATCGTTGGTGGTTGAGATATTGAACGGAACCGACATGTTGAGGCTTGACCGTGCTGCGGCCCAATTTGGCGAGACAACAAACGGAAACTCCCCTGTGCCGCGTGCGAAATAGCCGCCAATGGTAGTAGTCGGCGGCACTGTGACACCGCCATATGTCCAGCCTTTCACGATGCCATAGGACAAGCGCAAGGTGAA
>JAYSRI010000536.1:0-6066 GCA_043721175.1 Alphaproteobacteria bacterium | reverse complement strand
GCCAGACGCGGTTACTTCGACCAAAACGCTTTCGGGCGACTATATTCCTAGCGCCGACGAAGCATTTATGAATGAGCGTCAGCGGGAGTTTTTTCGTAAAAAGCTGAATGATTGGAAAGCGTCTATCCTGAGCGATACCAAAGATACAATTTCCCATTTGCAGACTGAGACGGCTTCACTCCCTGATGTCGCCGATCGTGCATCGGCAGAGACTGACAAGAGCATTGAATTGCGTGCACGTGACCGCCAACGCAAGCTGATTTCCAAAATTGAATCCGCACTGCGCCGCCTTGATGACGGATCTTATGGTTTTTGCGACGAGACTGGTGAGCCTATCTCTCTCGGGCGTCTTATGGCGCGGCCAGTGGCAACCCTTAGTCTTGAGGCGCAAGAGCGCCACGAACGCGCTGAACGCATTCACCGCGACGATTAGTTGAGCGCTTACCGAGCCTAAAACGGGCTAATCGCCCCAAGCACTTGTTGCCCAATTGACGGCTGTTGATAAGCTGTAATTTGGCCTCGCCCTCCATAAGAGATGCGTGCTTCAGCCATTTGCGTGTGGCGAACTTGATTGGCCGACGAAATGTCTTGTGGGCGCACAATTCCTGATACCAACAATTCGCGCAACTCGTTGTTGATCCGCACCTCTTGACGGCCTGCTACCACCATATTGCCGTTGGGCAAAATTTGGGTGACGATTGCGGCGACCGTCATATCCACCTTTTCATTGCGGTTGACTTGGCCTTGCCCCGCGAATGTCCCCGTTGAATTGGTGCCGATCATGTTAGCGGGATCAAAGCCTTGGGGGAGAATGCGACCGGGCGCTTGTTCAAGGCCAAAGAAGTTGCTGACACCGCCATTCTGTGTGGATTTGCGCGTGCGACCTGACGAGTTGTTGAGTTGGGCTTGATCATTGATCTGGATAAGAACGGTCAAGATATCACCTGTGCGCGAGGCGCGGGGATCATTGAAAAATTGGCGAGAGCCGGCACGCCAAAGCGAATTAGATGAAGCCGCTTGGCTTGTTGGCTCTGGCATCGGCATCACGACTTCCCTCCGACCTGTCGCGGCCATGGCAGGGTTTTCGATGGGTGTGACGGCTGGCGGGCGTCCTACATTGCGCACTTCTTCAATCGTTGAAGCACAGCCTGTGAGATAGGTCATCGTGGCGAGAAGAAGCAGAGCTTTGCGCATTAGTTTGATCCTATTTGTGCGACCACACGGCCAGAGGTTTGCGATGCCAGTACCCGGGCAACCCCGGGACTTTCAACAATAGCATCGAGGGTTTTGTTGGATTGGGGATTCAGGACTTTTACCATCGCGCCCACTGTGGCATCGCCCATGGCGCGACCGCGCAGCGAAAGCCGCAATCCGCCTGCTTCAAACATCAAGGTCACAGGCTCGCCACGACGAATCGCTGGTGTGTCCATAACATCAGCAGCCCGCAAAGCCGTGTTGGCGAGCAAGGCGCGCTTGGCGGTTTTGCCGATAAGGGCATCAGGGTCTGACAATGAATCGCGCGGCGCACCCACAGGGGCGTCCATCCAAACCACATCGCTGGCGTCAATCGCAGCCCCACGCGGGATAGCCCTTGAAAGTACCGCAAGCGTCGCAGGCGTCGTAACTACCGCTGATTGAGGAATATTAGTCGTTAGAGCCGCAGGGGACTGCGAGCCATTGACAACCACTTGGCGCACACCTTCGCTATTGGTCCAGCGCAAACCGGCACCAAACGCCCGCGATTGCAGTGACGGCGCACCAAACACCACGCGTTGCCCCGCACCAGGTGCACGTGCGAGCGGAATGGTAGCCGCCGGACCGGCATTATTGAAAATGTCGCCCAATGTAATTTGAGGCCCTCGAGCGGTAGGATTGGGTTTCAGCGTTACAGGCCCTAAACTTTGAGCATGCACAAACGTGGCTGTCAAAGCTGTCGTGCCGCCAGTTACAACTAGCCATGCTAAGCCAGCAGCCAGCCATCCTAACCAGTGTTTTGTGCCAAATCCTTGCGTCTTAGTCATATATCGTCACGCCTATCTCAGGATTTGGGATGTTGCTTGCATCATTTCGTCGCTGGCATTGATGACTTTTGAATTCATCTCGTAAGCACGCTGCGCGATAATCAAAGCAGAGATTTCAAACACCGGATTGACATTTGAGGCCTCAACATAGTTCTGATTGATCGACCCAAGGCCCGGTCCTGTCGGGTTGCCGACTGTTGCAGGGCCCGACGCAGCGGTTTCCACCAGCAAGTTGTCGCCAAGCGCTTCAAGACCAGCTGGATTAACAAATGATGCAAGCGTGATCTGCCCAAGGTCTTGAGGTGCTGTTTGCCCCGCAACGACCGCTTGAACTTGACCTGATGGCGAGATCGAAAAGTCTAAAGCGCCCTCGGGAATTTGAATTTCCGGCTGCACGATGAAGCCATCTTCGGTGACTAATTGCCCGGTTGGTGAAGCCGAGAAATTGCCGGCGCGCGTATACGCGGTGCGACCGTCAGGCATAGCAATTTGGAAATAGCCGCGACCATTGATCGCCATGTCAAAGCGGTTGTCGGTGCGGGTCAAGCTCCCTTGCTCGGTGACGCGGTAAACGGAGCCTGTTTTAACGCCATAACCAACTTGCACGCCCGTTGGATCAACTGTTCCGGCTTCAGATGTCGTAGCGCCGGGGCGAGCGAGGTTTTGATAAATCAAATCCTGAAATTCGGCACGCTGACGCTTAAAGCCTGTTGTGTTCATGTTGGCGATATTGTTGGAGATGACTTCAACATTAAGTTGTTGGGCCAACATTCCAGTTGCGGCGATATTCATGGAGCGCATAGTTTATGTCTCTCTTACTTTATGGTCAGTGATTAAGATTGAACTCGTGCAAGGCGCACATTAGGATTGAACTCTCGCCAGGCGCTCAATGGCCCGCCCACGCAGGTCCTCGGCAGTTTTTTGTAGGCGACTAGCGCTCTCAAAAGCGCGGCTGATCTCCATGATGCGGGTAAGTTCGGTCACTGCGACCACGTTAGAGCCTTCTGTCATGCCTTGGATAACTTGTGTATCGGTGGCGGGAACGCCCTGTTCGTTGGTCGGCTTCCAAAGATTGTCACCAATTTTGTCCATCGCACCGGGGCGCTGAAACGAAACAAGGCCCAGTTGTGCGACTGTAATGCTATTCTGAGAAATTGTACCGTCGCGCGCCATGAGTGGTTCACCCTGTGCAAGATCGAGCGTAATCGGCTGACCGCTGTTATCGAGCACAAAGCGCGCATCGTGAGTTATCAAACGGCCCTGAGCATCGAGCTGGAACTGGCCGTCTCGGGTGTAAGCATTGCCTTGGGTGGTTTGGATAGTAAAATAGCCATTACCAGTAAGCGCAAAGTCCAGGGGATTATCTGTTCGCTGCAGCGCCCCCGGCCGAAAGTCACGCGCAATTGTGTAGTCGCGCACAAACTCGACAGTCTTAGGCCGTTCGGAAATGGAAGCAGGACGGCGAATAACAGGTTCAAATAACACCGCCTCTGCCTTGAAACCCGCCGTAGAGACGTTGGCCATGTTGTTGGCTGCAACGTCCATTTGTCGACGCAAAGCGTTTTGCGCGGAAAGTGTAATGAGGAGCGTGTTGTCCATCGTGTGCAACCTTCTTGGTCGACCTAAAGCGTCGTTTGGCACCATATTTCATGGCACCCGACTACTTCAGTGCAAGCACTGGGCCAAAAAATTTAGTGTATTTAATCAGTGTGTTGGTGTTTTACCGAGGACCAATAGGGCATGATCTGCCGTAGAAGAGTCAATGATACGGCCTTATGGCCCTTAGTCTGGGCAAGAATTGCCGTGTCGTGCGGCATTAGTGACCGTTCGTTAACCATGACGCCGCTAATTCTCAGGTCACGACTGTCCGAGAAGGTAAGTCGATTGCTTTTGATTCGTCTTGGAACCCTGACCAAATGGCTGCAGACAACGATAAACAGCTCGCAATAGCATCCGGTGACGGCGGTGACGGCGCGGGAAGCAGCAAAAAGAAGCTGTCAGGCAAGCAGCTTGTGTTGTTCATTGCCCTGCCAGCACTTGTGGTTTTCGGGGGAGGCGGAGCCGCCGCTTATTTCTTATTGCTCAAGAAGCCCGCAGCTACTGAACACGCTGGTAGCGCTGATGCTGCCAAAGCAGAGAAAAAAAAGAAAGAAAAAAGGGAGGCCGCTAAAGGCGATAAAGGTGGCGAGAAAAAAGCAGGTGAAGGCGGTATTCAAACCTCTGAAGGCCCGAACGGCGAAGGCTTTATGACGCTTTCCGATATCGTCGTGAATATCTCGACGCCTGATAATCGCCCGGCGTTTTTAAAGTTAAAGCTGACATTACAGGCCAAGGATATGGAAACAATTGAGGCTATAGAGCCGTTAATGCCACGAATTCTTGATCAATACACTGGCTTCTTGCGCGAGTTGCGGATGGAGGATGTGGCGGGTTCGGCTGGCTATGCACGTATTCAACTGGAGTTGCTCAAGCGCGTCAATTTAGCTGTGGCACCTGCACAGGTTGATGCGGTGCTGATTGAAGAAATGTTGGTCAACTAATGGCAAGTGAAGTCGATCAAGATGCAATGGCTGAAGCCTGGGCTTTAGAAGCCATGGGCGATATGGGCGACGGTGGCGGTGGCGGCGATGACGCCTTTGCCGCCGAATGGGAGGCGATGGTGGGCGGGGAGACCGGCAAAACGGTTTCCGCAACTACTATCGGCGCTGAACGTGTCCTCAACCAAGATGAAATCGACAGCTTGCTTGGCTTCGATCTAGGTGATGACGATAGCGACGACAAGAACGGCATTCGTGGTATCATCAATTCGGCGCTTGTGTCTTATGAGCGCTTGCCGATGTTGGAAATCGTTTTTGACCGCTTGGTGAGGTTGATGACAACAAGCCTGCGCAACTTTACCTCTGACAATGTTGAAGTTTCACTCGATCATATCTCCTCGATCCGCTTTGGCGATTATCTCAATTCAATCCCTTTGCCGGCTATTTTGGCGGTCTTTCGGGCCGAGCAGCTGGATAATTATTGCTTGATGACGGTTGATTCGAACTTGATTTATTCGATCGTGGACGTTCTGCTCGGTGGTCGTCGTGGCAATACGGCGATGCGCATCGAGGGGCGTCCTTATACAACCATTGAGCGCATGTTGGTCACACGGATGATCGAAGTCATCTTGCAAGATATGCAAGCGGCATTTGAGCCGCTTAAAAAGGTTGAGTTCACACTGGATCGCATTGAAACAAACCCGCGGTTTGCGGCCATCGCGCGGCCTGCCAACGCGGCCATCATGGTCAAAATGCGCATCGACATGGAGGACCGTGGTGGACGGGTGGAGTTGTTGCTTCCTTACGCAACCCTTGAGCCGATCCGTAAAATGCTCATCCAACAATTCATGGGCGAGAAATTTGGCCGCGATAACATCTGGGAAGGCCATTTGGCCACCGAGCTATGGTCGACCGACATGCAAGTCGAGGCCGTGTTGGATGAATTGCCAATGCCATTAGGGCGCTTGTTGAATTTGAAGGTTGGGGAAACCTTGTTCTTGAACCAGCCACCCGAAGGTGTTGTTGAATTGCGCTGCGGTGAGATCCCGCTCTCAAAGGGGCGGATGGGCAAAATGGGTCGGGCGATTGCGGTTTGTCTTGATGAGCCATTGTCTAATAGCGCACGGCAGGAGTTAATGCGACAATGACCGAACTTATCACCCCAATCGCGCAAATATTGTTGGCTATTGCGCTGTTTCTAGTTGCCGTCATGTGCATGCGCCTCGATGCTAAACTCAACGCTTTGCGCAAAGGCAAAGACGGCGTGGCGGCATCTGCTGCGCAATTGTTGAATGCAGTGACGCGCGCTGACACCGCAATCAAAGCACTGCGAACCCATAGTGAAGATGCCACCGCATCTCTTCAGGCTCGCATTGACGAAGCGCAAGCTGTTGCCGATGGCCTAAAGTTTTTAACCACAACGGCGCGTGCGCTTGAGCCAAAAGCCAATCAGGTCCGCGAAACACGTGCGCCAGCTTTGGAACGTGAAGATCGTTGGGCCGAAGATG
>JAYSRI010000535.1:0-2418 GCA_043721175.1 Alphaproteobacteria bacterium | reverse complement strand
GCGTTGTCGCTATGCCAAGGACGGTGTGGCCCAAATCTTCTACAAGTGTTTGCAGATACATCGCGATAATCGATTCGTCTTCAATGATCATGACGCTGCCTTGGTTTTCCGTCAGAATTTCATCACGTGCTCGCACCACGTCTAGCTCGACTTGACCCGCTGACACATTCAAGACGATACCAGCCTCATCAAGGCTTAGTCCTTCGACTGCTGTTAGCAAAAGTGCACTGCGTTCTGGCCTAAGATGCGTGGCGAGCTTAGATTCTATCGGGTTCCAAACGGCGTGAAAGAGGCGGAATAACTCCACTTTGGGCGAGTTCACATCCGATATTTGTTGAGGCGCACTTAAAATTGCTTCAAGAGCAGCACGCACGCACGCGTCACCACTGGCTTGCGAGCCCGTCATAGCGCGCGCATACCGGCGCAGAATGGGAAGATGCGGGCCAAAATTTGCGACTGCAGACATATAAAGACTCCTCAGGATTTTGACTGAAACGCTTGGGGCCAATAAAAGTTCCAATCACGGGGAACCTTTTGAGCGTCACGCGCGTTTGAAACCTAAATAAAAATCCAAACTGAGTTAGTAATCGCGACATATCAGAGGAAAAGCTCACGTGACAGCGCAAACCGAGACCCCAAAAAAGTCTGTTGTGGAGAACTTTACGCCGGACCTGAGTGAAGATCCTATCGTGTTGGGCCTGAAGCAACTTTACGACTCAGTTTTGGAAGAGGCCGTGCCAAATGATTTCATGGCGCTTCTTGGCCAAATTGATGCAACTTTGGCGCAACAAAACGATGATGCGACACAACATGGTGACCCAGCTAGCGGGCCAAGCTCGTGATTGACCTCGCACTGAATCAACACGATTTGGACAGCGACGACGCTGCCTCCAAGTCCACACAGAGTACCGGCGCGGGACATAGCCCCCCGGTCGCATTTTCCGACCGGTTAGTTGCAATCATTCCGGCGTTGCGTGCATTCGCGCGCGGCTTATGTGGCCGCGCCGATTTGGCTGATGATCTCGCCCAAGAAGCTCTGACCAAAGCGTGGGCTGCACGGGCAAGTTATCTACCCAACACCAATTTCAAAGCTTGGATCTTCACAATCCTGCGCAATCATTATTATTCATGGTGTCGCAAGCAACGTCGGGTCGCGCCGTGGGACCCCGATGCGGCTGAACGACTTTTGGTGTGCGAGCCTGCCCAGCCTGGTCACATGGAGCTGGCTGAGCTGGCCGCAGGCATGCAAGTTTTACCTGCTCAGCAGCGTGAAGCACTTGTTTTAGTTGGTGCTGGTGGTTTTACCTATGAAGAAGCGGCTGTGATTGTTGGCTGCGCAGTAGGTACAGTCAAAAGCCGTGTCGCACGTGGACGCATCGCGTTGCGTGATTTTCTCGAAAATCGTCAGACAATTTCAAGTGGCGCGCGGCCGACCGGGGCGGAGGCAAGTGCTTCCATTTTTGAGGAGTTAGATCGCCTAGATCCTAAAACCCTATGAACCCAAAACTCACTAGCATCGCCGTATACTTTGCAGGCTATCTCGCTAGACGGTCAATTCGTAGTTTGTTGCTGTTTGTCTTAGGGTTCATGCTGATCCCGGTATTTTCAATCTCCTTTATGCAGGCTTATGCCCGACTGGCGCATGACCGCGAAGTTGTCAGGGAAAACCTGGTCGATAATCTCGCCTTGTCTGCAGAGCAAGCTTTGCATGTAATAGATTCTGCGCAATTGGCTTTAGTTAGCCTGAGCATGCGGGATGAAGTGCGTGGCGCGACGCCAGCTTGCGCGCAAACTTTGGCTATTGCGCAGCTGGCTATGCCCTATACAACCAACATCGCCCGCATTGATGCCAAAGGTATTGTTGTATGCTCTGCCCACCCCATAATGATGAATCCTGACCTTAGTGATCGGCCTTGGTTGACGAACTTATCCGGTCTGGGCGAGATTTCTTTTGCTGGTCCAGTGCTGGAACAACCCAGCAAGACGCCTGTGATTATTCTAGGGCTTGGCTTAACTGACCAGAATAAAGGCGGCCTGGGCCACATTGTTGCTGGCGTCAACCTTGAAAAACTCGAAGCCGGGCTTCAAAGGCGTAAAGCGCGTAGCGGTGCGCTTTTGTCATTAATCGGGCCAGACGGAACAACGATACGCCGCCCGAGGGGGATCCCGCCTGCTGACCCAGTTCTAGCAATAGCGATTGATACCAAAGGCGCGCTAGCTGGTGCGGTTGCGACGACGCGCGACGCAAAAGGGCAATCTTGGACGTACGCCCGCACAACATTGGTGCCAAATCGCCTCCATGTTGCCTATTCAGTGCCTGATGACGTTCTGTATGCATCAACTTTTAGGCATGTCGCGACCGATATCGCACTTCCCTTGATTGCCCTCATTTTGGCAGGTGCCGGGCTTTGGTTCGGC
>JAYSRI010000534.1:0-6076 GCA_043721175.1 Alphaproteobacteria bacterium | reverse complement strand
GGGCTCTATTTGGCCGGTCAGATCAATGGTACGACTGGATATGAAGAAGCCGCCGCCCAAGGTTTAGTGGCCGGTATGAATGCTGCTCGTTTTGCTGCGGGTCTATCGCAGCAATCATTCGCGCGTGACGAAGCCTATATTGGCGTCATGATTGATGACCTTATCACGCGCGGGGTATCAGAACCGTATCGGATGTTTACATCGCGGGCCGAGTATCGACTGAGCTTACGATCTGACAATGCCGATTTGCGGCTGACACAGCGCGGCATTGATTTGGGTATAGTAGGTCCAATTCGTGCAGCGGCATTTGCCGATACGCAAACCGAGATCGCGGTAGCACAAGCGTTTGCGAATAGTCATTTTATGACGCCACGAGAGGCACTATTGGCTAACCTCCCCGTCAATCAAGATGGTCGCAAACGTTCAGTACTCGATCTTATTAGCCACCCTCAAATCGGTTTTGACAGAACGGCCGATATTTTTCCCGCTCTGCACGCATTTTCAAAGCGAGCTCGTGCACAATTGGAGGTCGAGGCGGTTTACTCTGGTTATCTTGATCGGCAAGAGGCCGACATTGTGGCGTTTAGACGCGACGAAACGCTCTTTTTGACGTCCAACATAAACTATGATTCCATTGGCGGATTATCGAGTGAGGCCAAGGAAAAGCTGAAAACGGCCAGACCGACAACATTGGGTCAAGCGTCGCGCATTGAAGGGATAACGGCCGGCGCACTGGCCGCACTTTTATCTCATGTTCGTCGTGGAAACACGCAATGGTCAGCCGATGATATCTGAGGAGCGCGCTCAATATGTTCTTGCAAGCGAGTACAATGTTTCACGTGAAACATTGGGGCTGCTGGAAGATTATCGGCAACTACTTGTTAAATGGGCCGGCCAAATCAATTTGGTCGGTCATTCAACGATTGAGCATTTTTGGCAGCGGCACATTTTGGATTGCGCACAAATTTTGCCATTCGCTGGTGGAACCGTTTCGACCTTTGCTGACTTTGGGACCGGCGCAGGCTTGCCTGGCTTGGTTCTCGCAAGCCTGTTGCGCGACCGAGGCGGGGCCTATCATGGGCATTTGATCGAAGCGAGTGCAAAGCGTTGTGGATTCTTACGTGAAGGCGCTCGCGCCCTCAAAGTTGACGTTAGTTTGGTGCAGAACAAGATTGAGTTTTTGGCACCCAAACCTGTCGACCTTGTAACGGCGCGTGCTTTCGCACCGCTAGCAAAATTGCTCGATTTTTCTTATCCTTGGGCGCAACAAGGAGCCCGTATGATTTTTTTGAAAGGCGAGGACGTGCAAGCAGAAATTGAGCAGGCCTCGACAAACTGGTCGTTTCAGTCAAGAGTTCAGACTTCGGTAACCGATTCTCGGGGGTGCCTTGTAGAAATAACCGATTTGGTGCGACTTTAGGGGATAATGACATGAAACCCACACGTGTAATTGCCGTGGCAAACCAGAAAGGTGGTGTTGGGAAAACAACGACCGCCATAAATCTCGGTACAGCTTTGGCCGCCGTTGGCGAAACAGTTTTGATCCTTGATATCGACCCTCAAGGCAATGCATCGACTGGCCTTGGTGTCAGTGCGGCCAATCGGCGTGTAACATCCTATGATGTGCTGATGGGGGACGCTTCTTTGGTACAAGCATCAGTTGAGACTCGCGTTCCAAACTTATTCGTCGTAACGGCAAGCGTCGATTTGGCAGGGGTTGAAATGGAATTGTCGCAAATTCCATCCCGAGCATTTCGTTTACGTGACGCATTAGATCGACACTATCAGGCCGTGATTCAAAGTAATGCCCCACACTATGACTACATACTGATTGATTGCCCGCCGTCGCTCAACGTTGTTACGATAAATGCCATGACGGCCGCCGATGCTGTTTTGGTGCCGCTTCAGTGTGAATTCTTTGCGTTGGAGGGGTTAAGTCAATTGATGCGGACTGTGGAGCTTGTGCGCGGGTCGCTTAATCCACGTTTGGAAATTCAAGGCGTTGTATTGACCATGTATGATGGTCGCAACAATCTTTCGGATCAGGTTGCATTGGATGTTCGTGAGCACTTTGG
Organism: Alphaproteobacteria bacterium; assembly: GCA_043721175.1. GTDB lineage: Bacteria > Pseudomonadota > Alphaproteobacteria > Caulobacterales > Aquidulcibacteraceae > Aquidulcibacter. The sequence continues at coordinate 4,001 of JAYSRI010000534.1, read as the reverse complement.
CGAAAAAGTTTACAAGACCGTGATACCGCGCAATGTTCGTGTGTCGGAAGCGCCATCATATGGAAAGCCTGCCCTGCTTTATGATCACCGTTGTGCGGGAAGCCAAGCCTACATGCATCTGGCGTCTGAAGTATTGCAGCGCGAACGTGCGAGGTTGGTTGCATGACAAGCGAGGAAACCAGTGATGGGCGTCAAATTCAACGCCTAGACGGGCGTGCCCCGCGCGGCCTTGGCCGCGGTTTGTCCGCACTTCTAGGCGACGCTGAACTTAGCAACACATCGGACCGCACGCATCGCGATGGAACAGCACGAGACCCCAATGCACGCGAAATCGGCATTGATCAGATTACCCGAAACCCAACCCAGCCGCGACGCCGTTTTGACGATAACGACCTGCGCACGTTAGCTGACTCAATTGCCACCCACGGCATTTTGCAACCGCTATTGTTGCGCGCCCTTGAAGATGGAACGGGCCGATACGAGATCGTTGCTGGCGAACGGCGCTGGCGTGCCGCTCAATTGGCTGGGCTTCATCAAGTTCCGGCTCTTGTCCGAAAATTCGATGACCTAGCCACGTTAGAAGTGGCAATAGTTGAAAATGTTCAAAGAGCAGACTTAAACCCGATTGAAGAGGCGCAAGCCTATCAGCAACTCATCGATAGGTTTGGTCGAACGCAGCAATCAATAGCCGATAGTGTTGGCAAAAGCCGTGCACATATTGCCAATACTCTTCGATTGAACGGCTTACCCGAAACCATCATGGAAGATGTCCGCGAGGGTCGCTTCAGTGCTGGCCATGCACGCGCCATACTTGCCTCGACTGATATGCATGCCACAGCACGTGCAATCCTCGCCAGAAGCCTCAGCGTTCGTGAGGCCGAAAAACTCGTCGCCGATAGCGGAAAAAAATCCACCAAAAATGTTTCACGTGAAACACATTTAGACGGCGATTCAAAAGCGCTGGCATACGATCTATCAGCGGCCCTTGGGCTTGATGTAGGCATCAGCATCAAAACCGCCCAAGCCGGATCAATTACAATTACTTACAACAACTTAGAGCAACTTGACGATTTATGCCGACGCCTCACCAGCACAGCGCGCTGGTCTCAGGCAACAAATGAACCAAACTAGCTTGCCAGTTTGCTGAGAATATCGCGGTTAAAAATAGCCTTATCAAAGGTCGCACTTGTAAATATTGTACCGTCCGTCTTAATGCCGCGTAAGTCGGCTGCTGTTAGGTCAGCGGCTGACAAATCAGCGCCACTTAAATCAGCGGGAAAGTTACGATCACCGGAAAGAACAAGTGGCGACAAACGACAGCCACAAAGCCGCGCCCTCTGTAGTTTCGCCCCAACAAGATTGGCACCGCGCAAATCTGCGCCCGACAAATCCACGCCGCGCAAATCGGCCCCCGCCAACATCGCCCCTTGAAGTTGCACATCGGTTAAGTCCATACCAAAAAGGATCGCATCACGAGCCTTCAGCCCAGCAAGTGATTTACCCGCTAAACGACCGCAGCCGCGCAAATCAAGGCCGTTAAAAGAAGCTGGGGTTCCGTTTACACCGTCACTTGTATGCCAAAGAACATGAGCAGCCAGCAGCTCGGCGATACGAAGCACTTCTTGCGGGTCCGGACTTGGCGGTGCAATGATGACCTCCCTCATATCGACACCTCGCGTTCGCATCATCAACGTCGTTGCGCCAATCAGAATAGCGCCGCGCATATCCGCCCCCTCCAAGTCCGCACCTGAAAGATCAGACCCAGTCAAATCGCAACCAACTAGAATGGCTTGCTTTAGGTGGGCTCGCACCAACTTCACATTGCGCATATTGGCGTACGAGAAGTCTGCAGCAACGCCAATAATGCCGCTCATGCGGGCATTGCTGAGGTTTGTGCGACGAAAACTGGCATCTCCAGCGTTCACCGCCAAAGCATCATGCTGCAAGGTCACCAATTCTCCGTGCTTAGTCTTTCGTGCAATGACGCCTTCGCGCAAATCTGCCCCTGATAAATCCGACCCCGATAGATCAGCGCCATGAACCAGCGCACCGCGCAGATCGACACGTTGCATGTCGCAAGAAATGAACTTGGCACACCGCAAGTCCGCACCAAAAAAGGCAGCAGAGCGCAGTTTAGAACCAGTGAAATCAGCTCGCTCAAGTCTCGATCCGGTAAAGTCAACGTCGCTTAAATCAAGACCGATAAACTTGGCACCTGACAAATCACAATAGTCAAACCGCGCCCGAACCCCACCCGGCGTGCCTCGACAATAGGCGTTATGGGCCGCAAGCCGAGCTGCAACTTCTCCACCACTAAAGTGCTTAAGCGTGGTCGCATCCATTTAGACAGAATAGCAAGTTTAATCTAACGCAAACTTAACTCGTCGCGAGGATCACAATTCATTTGTTCGAGCCGCTACAAGGACTGGGATGTCCGTCAGCTACTGAACACAACCTCTCCAAATAAACCGAAGCTATAAAGGCTTTAAAACCGCAATAAAATCCTTAATAACCGTCAACCCCTCCTCACGATATAGGCCGATTTCAACGAGGATACCGCTACTACGAAGACGGTCGAAACCCCTGCCAGATGTGCGCGGATCGGGATCCTCGCAACAACAAACCAAACGCGCAATCCCCGAAGCCGCCAAACTACTGGCGCACGTTGGGCCACGCAAACTTGAGTGAGCACATGGTTCTAAGGTAACGTAAGCCGTTGCGCCCTGCAGCGGGCTCTTGGCGTTGCACAACGCAGCCTCTTCCCCATGGGGCCTGCCGCCATCTGCTGTCACGCCTTTAGCGACAATGATAGCACCATTGGCGATGACGCAGCCCACAGATGGATTTGATCCTGTTCGACCAACTTGCGACCGCGCCAGTTCCAGCGCCAATTCCATCATCTGACAATCAAGTTGCGACCAAGCCATAACGCGGCGCTTACTCAATTGATCAACGGCAGGGGTTGCGCACGCGCAGCGTCTAAGTAACGCGCACCAATTGGCACCAACGCCTCTGATAGCTCTATCAGCAATGGATTTCCCGTCGGGATTTCTACGTCCATCACTTGAATATTATCAAGTGAGAACAGATGTTTAACAATAGCGCGTAGCGAGTTTCCATGGGCCGACACAATGACATTTTCTTGATACAAACGTGGTGCCACGGCCTCCTCCCAATATGGAAGTACGCGGGCCAACGTCATGGCGAGACTTTCCCCGTCTGGCAAATCCTCGCGCGCAACATGACTATAGCGGGGATCAAACCTTGGATGACTTGGATCGTTTACATCCTGTGGTGGTGGGGGAATATCATAAGATCGACGCCATATCCGTACTTGTTCCTCGCCGTATTTGGCTATCGTTTCAGTCTTATCTAGTCCAGTAAGTGCGCCGTAATGCCGTTCATTGAGACGCCAAGATTTTTCTTCCGGCAACCAGCAAGCATCCATCGCCTCCAACGCAAGCCATAATGTCCGAATGGCTCTTGTCTGCATGGACGCAAACGCACGCGCGAAAACGACTTCTGACTGTGATAATAACAGACCTGATTTCCTGGCCTGTTCCTCACCAAGCAGTGTGAGGTTGACATCATGCCAGCCGGTAAACCGATTTTCGAGATTCCATTGCGATTGACCATGACGGAGTAAAGCTAAATAGGGCATTGATTTTCCATCGACTTAAGCCACGCAAGTTTGCAGTTCTACCATAGCCCGCCCGCCCCCGCCCGAGCAAGTTATGTTCTATCAAGTTGAGAAATTCTAGGCGGCCTGACTCATTTCCTTCGACAGATCGGCTAAATGTTTGACCAACTGATTCACAATGGCCCCAACAGCATCAAACTCAGGTCGTAACTTGAACGTCCCTTCAAACATGTAGAGTGACCGATTGATCTCAATTTGCATCGCGTGTGTCTTTTTAAGCGGTCGGCCATAGCGCTGGGTCGTGTAGCCACCAGCAAAAGGATCGTTGCGCACGACTTTGAGACCCTCCTTGCGCAGATAA
>JAYSRI010000533.1:0-2433 GCA_043721175.1 Alphaproteobacteria bacterium | reverse complement strand
GCCGCGATGCCAAACGTCCAGCCAATCTGGTACATTTGGCACGCGCATTATCATCAGCCAAAATGCCGACCGCCTCAATATGGTGGGCAATTGTGTTCGCGCAAAACCGCAACGAGCGGGGAAACTCGTTGTTGAGCACTAAAAAGTCAGCAATTTGACTGCGCCTAAAATCCGCCGTCTTGACGCGCAAATAAGGTTCTAGCCCGCAACACATGCGCAAAAGTTGGACCCAGCCATAGTCACCAACGCCGCCTTCTTTCTCGCTAAAATGCAAATCAAGCAAACGAACCAGCAATTGCGCCCTTTCCAAAGAGCGGCCAACCGACAGGAAGTGAAAGCCTTCGCCATGGCTCATAGTGCCCGACACGATACCCTTAAAAGCGTGTAGATCGCCAATGGCATCTTCGTAAAACTGAAAGGCATTGGTCGCGAAGCTCTCGTTATCCCCTTCGCGAACTCGAAAATAGAGCTTGTTGAGGCGTTCCCACATTTCTGTTGTGATCTGATCGCGCACTTGGCGGGCATTTTCACGCGCAGCAAACACCGCCATATTGATCGACGTCAATTCCCCTTCACGACCAAAGGTCAAATGGCGCGCTTCTTCCATGACCCCCATACGCACGGCAATCGGCGCTGCACCGAGCGCCTTCATGGCGCGCTCTGCGGTTGCATCGGCTTCTTGCGCGCCCGCCTCAAGACCCGCTGTCAGGGTGATTTGCAAAAGACGACACGCGTGCTCTGCCCGCTCGGTATAACGACCCATCCAGTAAAAACTGTCGGCAACGCGCGATAACATCATGGCTTTGTCACCACCGATGGCGGTATACTGGCAACGGGGGGCGACAGGACCCACGTGTCTTTTGAGCCGCCACCCTGACTGGAATTGACCACCAGAGACCCTTTGCGAAGTGCTACCCGCGATAGGGCGCCCGGTGTCAGTGTGGTCTTGGCACCCGTCAGAATAAATGGCCGTAAGTCAACGTGACGTGTCTCGACCGCACCATCAATGAAAGTCGGTGCCGTTGACAGCGAGATGGTCGGTTGAGCGATATAATTGGCGGGATCCGCTTTAATCTTTTCAGCAAACTCAGCGATTTGGGCCTTGGTGGCATGGGGACCGATCAACATCCCATAACCACCGCTCTCGCCGACTGCCTTGACCACCAACTTGTCGAGATTGTCCAAAACGTGGGCGCACTGGCTTTTGTTGCGGCAAAGAAAAGTCTCGACAATATCAATGATCGGCTCTTGGCCCAGATAATATTTGATGATGGCCGGCGTATAGGCGTAAACGGCTTTATCGTCAGCAACCCCGGCACCGGGCGCATTGGCGATCACAACATTGCCCGCCCGATATGCGTTCATCAATCCGGCTACACCCAAAGTTGAATCATGACGGAAGGCAAGAGGGTCAGAAAAAGCGTCATCAACACGGCGATAAATCACATCCACCCGCTTAAGGCCTGACGTGGTTCGCATGTAAACTACATTATCGTGCACCGCCAAATCCCGCCCTTCCACCAAGGGTGTGCCCATCAAGCGGGCCAAAAACGCATGCTCGAAATAGGCGGAATTAAACACGCCTGGCGTCAGCACTACGACAGTCGGATTGGGTTGGTATTCGCTAGCAAGGCTTTTGAGCATAGCCAACAAATCGTCGGGATAGGTCTCGACGGGGCGAACGCGGGCGGCGCGGTACAGGTCAGGAAAAGCGCGCTTCACCGCATCTCGATTTGATAACATGTAGGATACGCCCGAAGGCACTCGCAAATTATCCTCTAGCACAACATAATCGCCAGCTTCATTGCGAATAACGTCCGTGCCGCACACATTGACATAGGCGCCGTGGGGCACCTCCACACCCAGCATCTCGCGGCGATAATTGACCGAACCAAGGATCAAATCGCGCGGCACGATGCCGTCATTGATGATGCGTTGATCGCCGTAAATGTCGGCAAGAAACAAGTTGAGTGCCTCAACCCGCTGCTTGAAGCCATCTTCAAGTTTGCTCCATTCTTTAGCGGGCACGATGCGGGGCAAGATATCGGTTGGAATGATTTTTTCAGTTGAATCTTCATGGCCATAAACGGTGAATGTGACCCCTTGGGCCATGAACGTGCGATCAATATTGGCTTGAAGGTCGCGTAGGCTTTGGGGTGTTGCGCTGCACAAGCGGGCGTAAAGACCACTCCATTCGGCGCGGGGATTGCCTGAGCGATCAAACATCTCGTCATAGGGCGCACCAAGGGCATAGCCTTCAAACGGCCCAGCTTGACCGGGCTTTGGACCCGCTTTTGTCCCGATGCTGACGCTTGGCGTGTGCGCCATAATGTTTCCCCCACAATCCCACTCCAAAGGGTTGCAGCGGTGGTGTCAAGGCGAATGATGTTTCATGTAGCAGGGGTGCCTGTTTTTTGGGCAGGTGGGGAGGGG
>JAYSRI010000532.1:0-6130 GCA_043721175.1 Alphaproteobacteria bacterium | reverse complement strand
TGGTGGCCTTGTTACAATAACGAAGGCCTCCTAAGTGCACCCTACAATCTTCCTTTGAGGTCATCATGTTCTTCACTCCTGCATATGCTCAAGCGGCTGGCGCTGCGGCACCCGCTGCTGGGCCAGAAGCCTTTTTGCTACAACTTTTGCCATTGGTAATGATCCTGGTGGTGTTCTACTTTTTGTTGATCCGTCCACAGCAAAAGCGCTTAAAGGAGCATCAAGAGCGCATCGGTGGGCTTCGTCGCGGTGATACAGTGGTGACGTCTGGCGGCATTGTCGGCAAGATCACCAAGGTCGCTGAAGATGAAGTCACTGTCGAGATCGCGCCGAACGTTTCAGTTCGCGTTGTAAAAGGCACAATTGGGGAAATTCGCGGCAAAGGCGAGCCTGTTGTTGCTAATGATACCAAATCCTGAAATCTGATTGACCAAGTGGCGGGCAATGTACCGCCTGCTGGATGCCAAAGGGCCGTGAATTAAGTGTTACATGTCGCACGTTGGCGCGTTCTCGCCGTTATTATCGTCACGTTGCTAGGGCTGATTTATGCCCTGCCCAACGCTTTGCCCGCATCGGTGCGTGCCGGTATGCCATCTTGGATGCCCAGCAAAACTATAAATCTGGGCTTGGACTTGCAAGGCGGGTCTTACCTGATGTTCGAGGTTGAATCGGGGGCAGTGTTTCAGGCGCGCCTTGAGACAGTGGCTGACGATTTATCACGAGATTTGCGCGCTGTTCGTCGCTCGGGCGATAGTGGCGCGCCCAAGTCGCCGATTGCGTTCACAGGTCGGGGCCTAAGCCCAGACGGTCAAGTTGCCAGGGTCACGATTACAAATCCTGCCGACATGCCAGAGGCCATTAAGCGCATCACGGCATTGGCGACACCTGTGCAGGGCCTTAGTGGCCCGACGGGGACAACCGACCTCGCGATCACAACCCAACCCGGCAACATCATTGAAATTCGGTTGACCGAAGAAGCCAAGACGTCGCTGACACGTCGTGCTGTCAGCCAGTCTATCGAAGTTATCCGCCGCCGGATTGACGAAACGGGCACCAAAGAACCCAGCATCACCCGCCAAGGTGTTGACCGTATTGTGCTTCAAGCGCCGGGCGAAAGCGATCCTGAAAAGCTCAAGCGCCTGGTGGGTCAAACGGCCCGCCTCACGTTCCAGATGGTGGATAATAGTGTCACTCCAGAAGAGGCAGCAGCAGGGCGTATTCCACCCGGTGCCGAACTTCTCGATCAACCCAACCAGCCCGGCGAACCCAAATTGTTGGTGCGATCGCGGGAAGTTGTATCGGGCGATAATCTGGTTGACGCGCAACCTGGCTTTGACCAGCAGTCGGGCGAGCCAAACGTCAGTTTCCGCTTTGATGGCGCCGGATCGCGCGCATTTGGTCGTATTTCCACCGACAATGTAGGTAAGCGGTTTGCCATCATACTCGACGATAAAGTCATTACGGCGCCCAACATCCGTGAGCCTATCTTGAACGGCTCAGGCCAAATCAGCGGCAGTTTCACCCTTGAGAGCGCCAATGAACTCTCAACCCTTTTGCGCGCTGGTGCCTTGCCGGCCCCCTTGAAGGTGATGGAACAACGCACAGTCGGACCCGAGCAGGGCAAGGATTCGATTACGGCAGGCGCTAACGCTGGTTTGATCGCGATGGCGTTGATCGTGCTGTTCATGTTTTTGGCTTACGGCTTCGTATTCGGTGGGATTTCGATTGTGGCGCTGGCGGTCAATTTGATTTTGATCTTGGCGGCGATGACGGCTTTTGGTGCGACGCTGACGTTGCCTGGTATTGCTGGGTTGATTTTGACGATTGGTGCGGCGGTAGATGCCAATGTTTTGATCTACGAACGTATGCGCGAAGAAGAGCTGTCTGGCCGATCAACCGCTTTGGCGATTGATGCGGGCTTTAAGCGTGCGATCATCACGGTGATGGACGCCAACGTCACAGCATTACTGACGGCGTTGATCCTATTTTACTTTGGTGCGGGCCCCGTCAAAGGCTTTGCGTGGACCCTTTCAATTGGCGTGATCACGTCGCTGTTCACGGCGATTTTGATGACACAAGTGATGATTGCAGGCTGGTATTGGCGCGTTAAGCCCAAGCGCTTGCCGATCTAAGGACAAAAAACATGAAGTGGCCGTTTATTAAACTCATTCCCAAGAATACCAAGTTTGGCTTCGTTCGCTTTTCAGCGGCGGCGGCAATCATCTCGATCTTGCTGTGTATTGGCTCGATAGTGGCGTGTTTCACATTGGGCCTCAATTTCGGGATCGATTTTAAGGGTGGAACCGTCGTTGAAGCGGTCTGGAATAAGCCAATTGTTGCCCAGCAAGTGCGCAGCCAATTGGAAAAGCTGGAGCTGCTCGACGTTGGCGTGCAAGAGTTTCAGCAACCCAACCAAGTCATGGTGCGGTTTCTAGCACCAACCGGCAAGGATGCGTCGACGACCGTCGATGCCGTCAAAGCCGAGTTACGCCAAATGATGCCGGGCGTTACGTTTCCACGCGTCGAAGTTGTCGGCCCCAAAGTGTCGGGCGAATTGGGTGCGAAGGGCGCACTAGCCCTTGGTATCGCGATCTTGCTGGTCGTTCTTTACATCTGGTCACGGTTTGAATTGCAGATGGGGTTTGGCGCGGTCGTCGCGCTCGCGCACGACATTATTTTGACATTGGGCTTTATGGCGGTGACACAGTTGGACTTCTCCCTGACCACCATTGCAGCATTGCTCACGATCATTGGCTATTCGATGAACGATACCGTCGTGGTGTTTGACCGTATGCGCGAAAACATGCGTAAATATAAGAAAAAAAGCCTTGGTGATATTATTGATTTGTCGACCAACGAAACTCTATCGCGCACGATCATTACGGCCTTAACGACATTCCTCGCACTTTTGGGCCTGACAGTGGTCGGAGGACAAACCATGCAGGTGTTTACTGTTATCATGTTGTTTGGCGTGTTTATTGGAACTTATTCGTCAATCTATGTGGCGGCACCGGTCTTGATTTTGTGGCCACCAAAGCGTGGTGGTGAAAAGGCTGCCAGCAATGCCGTTGCAGACGCCCGGCCCTAAGTTTGGCAACTCCGTTTCTTTGACTTTCAAAACGAAAACGGCGGCCCCAATTTGGAGCCGCCGTTTTGTTTGGGAGGTGTATTAAGCTGATTAGTCGCGCGTCGCCTCGATCGGCATGTCACGCTCGCCGACCAGACGTTTGCTGGATGGGACGCAATACATCTGACGTTCAGCGGTTGTCAGTTGAGCTGGTGCCATTTGGTTGTTGGTAATCACGCGGCGCGGGCGCTGTTGGTCATTTTGGCGCGCAATGTCATAGCAAACCAAATGGCGTTCTGGGTTCGTGACGCCGAACGTGCGATCATTGTGCACTTTGATGCTAGGGTTACAAACCAAAACAGGGCGCCCTAACACGACTTCTGCACGGCCAAACTGGTCTCTAATTTGTAGTGTCTCGGGGCGCAGCTGGCGAGATTCGCGCACGTTATAGCAGCTGAAGTGATTGCCGGGCATGGATACGGCGACCTCCGAGGGTTTACCATTGAACGCAACTTCGCGAATTTCAACGCGTTGAGCAAAAGTATTGGCTTGCGCCAAAACACTTGCAACAACTAACTCAACACGCTTAACGCCCAGAACACTGCCCAGCCCAGTGATATGAGGGGCAACTTGACCTGCGGTCGTAGAGAATGACGCGCTGGTGCTGATCAAAGCATTGCTCGCGTCGTAAAAGCGAAAGTTATAGCCATTGACGCCTTCGGCGCGGACATTGATATCGTTCCAAAGGTAGGCTGCATCCAAGTCATAGGCCTTGTCCAACGTGAAGCTAATCACGCCCGTAGCGCTGTTTGCCCCTTGAAAGCCGTTGAAGGGCGACGCGTCGCTGGTTGTGTTGTCTGAAATTTGGGGCAGAGTGTAAGTGCTGCTTCCAGCCGGAATTGTCGATGTTACGCCTGTGATTTGGGTTGGACCCATTATGTTTTGCGCGAGGCTGGGCGATACAATTGCGGTCGTCAATAAAATCGCCAATGCCAAACTTGTCTTTTTCATCTCACTTCACCTTCTCAAAAACCGTCAGTGCAAAGCGCACTGACCCACAGCGATGCTCGCTTAAGGACCAGTCGTTGTGATAGGGAAAAAGGTTCAATTGAATTGCAGTAAGGCCATGGCTTTTGTGATGGACCGCGACTCACCACCATAGCAAAACGGCGGCCCCGTGTGGGGACCGCCGCAAGTTTGGGGCAACGAAATACTTATTTTACACTACTATTCAAAAGGAAATTCGCGTTCGCCAACGAGTTCCTTGATCGAGGGCACACAATACACTTGGCGGTTGTCAACGGTCATTTGCGCCAATGACATTTGGTTGTTGGTTTCCACACGACGTGGACGTTGCTGATCGTTTTGACGCGCGATGTCATAGCAAACCATGTGAAGTCGTGGATTACGAACTTCGTACTTGCGGTCATTGTGGACTTTTACGCTTGGGTTGCACACCATAACAGGTCGGCCAAGAACGACTTCTGCGCGACCAAATTGATCGCGGATTTGCAGGGTCTCAGGGCGCAAGGCTTGGCTCTCGCGAACGCGGTAGCAGGCGTAGTGATCGCCTGGAACATCTGCTGATGGTTGGATTCTTGGTGTCGGGGTGCCATTAAATGCGACTTCGCGAATTTCCACGCGTGGCACGGACGAATTCCCTAGTGACTGAAGACTTAGAATCACCAACTCCACGCGCTTAACACCCGCTACATTTCCAAGATTGTTCACTTGTGGGGCAGCTTGGCTAGGACCAGATGAAAAAGTCGTACTTGTGCTAATGAGTGTATTGCTCGCATTATAGAAGCGGTAGGTGTAATCCCCCACGGCTCCGGTGCTCATTCTGACATCGTTCCAAAGATAGGCAGCGGTGAGATCATACTCTTGATCCAGGGTGAAGCTGATCATGCCAGGGGCGCTCATATTTCCCTGACTGCCCACGAAGCCAGACATGAAAATGGCATTACTCGCTGTCTGACCATCATGTGTGGCAGCAAGAGGAAAGGCTGCCGAATTGGTAGACGGGATTGTCGATGTGACCGAAACGATTTTTGTTGGTCCCATGATGTTCTGCGCGGCCGACGGAGACAAAATGGCTGATGTCATCAAGATCGCCAGCGCTAAGCCTGTCTTTGTCATTTCACTCAACCTTCTCAAAATTCACTTACACTCGATGTGCAGGCCTCCGCGATCAGTCGCTTGGAGACTAGTCGTGGGGGTGATGGGAAAGGTTCAATTGAATTGCAGTACCTGTGCCTTGGCTTTTATATCGGACCGCGACTTACCAAAGACGCATACTGCCAAAAGGGCGACTTTGGTAAGTCGCGGTCCGATTCCCCACCAAAGCAAAACGGCGGCCCCGTATTGGGACTGCCGTCTTAATAGTCGCTAGCAGATTGTGGAATTTAATTGTTGCGTTGGGCGATAAAGGTTGCAGAGTTTCCAACCGCCGTGCCTTGGCCCAAGATCGACCCGTAAGTGCCAACACCCACATTGGTGCCGACGTTGACACTGGAGGTTACGTTGGCGAGGTTGGTTTGGGACATGATGCCTTCGATTTTCACAGTCGCTGTGCCGCAGCCCGAGCATGCATAGCCTGTCATCGCGTTGCCAATTGCCGTGCTGCTGGCTTGAGCTACACCGCCATTGTTGGAAGCGCCATCTAGGAAGACTTGGCTGGAAATATCGGCACCCAAGCCGTTATCCTGGAAGCCAAACAATGAACCACTGGAACCTTGGCTGGACAACAAGATCGAGTTGCCAGTTGCGGTGGCTCCAACCACCGCTGACGTGCGGTAGTTATTAGCGGTCAAATTAGCGATAGCACCAATCTTGCCCGAGTTATTTTGCTGAGCGTCAACTTGGGTATAGCCAAATTGGTTACTGGCATAAACAGAGTTGCCCGTCGCTTGAGTAGCCGAAGTGACGATGGTGCCACTGCCCGTCACATGGGAAGCGCCACTGAGTACTTGGCCGTTATTGCGTTGGCGTGTTGTGGAATAGACAGTGGAGTTTGTGCTAGCACTGGCAGACGAGTTGGCGACTGCTGTTGAGGCGACAGTT
>JAYSRI010000531.1:0-2438 GCA_043721175.1 Alphaproteobacteria bacterium | reverse complement strand
TAAAGCGCACGCCAATGCCCTGCAGTAAAATTGCTTCGTTATAGAAAGGACTGCGTGGATTTACGCAAAGGCGGTCGGGAAGGGGGGTGGTTTCAGTTTCATCAGTCATGATGTGGGTCTAGCGCGAATTGGTAGAACACCTCAAGTCCATGCTGTAGTTGGGGACGATTTGGATTAAAGGTGTAGCAGGGAATCAGTTCAATCGAGACGAACATGACTGTTTCTCAACCCGCACCCATCGAAGCCGCAATGCCATTCCGCGATGTCGCTTTCCTAATCCTCATCGCATCGATTTGGGGCTGCAATGCGGTTTTGACCAAAATCGCTTTGGGTTCAGTACCACCACTATTCCTGAGCGTTGTCCGGTTTTCGGTAACACTTCTGGTGCTTGTGCCGTTTATCAAGCCGATAGGGCCCATGTGGAAGCCAATGTTGGCGGTCGCGGCCTTAACTGGCCCATTGCATTTTGGCCTACAGTTTGTCGGTCTGAATATGGCCAGAGATTTGGCGCCGATGATCATTGCCATGCAGTTATGGATACCGGCAACAGTCGCCCTTGCTGCAATTTTTCTCAACGAAAAAGCACCTTTAGCGCGGGTTCTTGGCATATTGGCCAGCCTGATCGGTATTGGTGTTTTGGTTTTTGAACCCTCAGTCTTTGTACAAATGTCGGCATTTGGATTGGTAGCGCTGGCGTCCGTTGGCTATGCAGGGGCTTCCATTGTAATGCGCAAATATGGGGCGTTGGATCCTGTTCAGGCGCAAGCGTGGCTAGCCATTGTCACGATCCCGACTTTAGCACTCGCCAGCTTTGGAACAGAAACCGATCAATTGCGGTCGCTGGTTTTTGCGCCACCTATTGTTTGGTTCGCGATTTTGTTTGCAGCCCTGATGTCCGGGCTAATAGCCAATGTCGGCATGTGGAAAATGATTCAGCGCTACGAAGTGAGCCGCACAACGCCGTACAGTCTGCTCACGCCTGTGATCGCAATGTTTCTTGGTATTGTCATATTAGGCGATCCAGTGAGCAGTCAATTGCTATTGGGATGCGGGTTGTCGCTCGGTGGGGTCGCTGTCGTGGCTCTAGTGAAACGTTAGCGTGATCAATTTTTCGTCAAATCTTCTGACAAACCGCAATAGCTGTCCGGCAGCCCGCTTTGATTAACGCCTCTAGTACAGGATGCCCGAACGCGTCTTTTGCGCCCTCGGCAATGGCTTGCTCTTTGTGTTCGATTTCTTCCGCGCGAAATTTAGTGATCATCGCCTTTAGGTCAGGCTCGTGATCGCCCAATTCTTCAATTTGTTCGCGGTAATGGTCTTCAATAACCTCTTCGACAGCCGCCGTACAAGCATGCGCCGCTTTCTCGCCCATTAAAGCTGTAATGACCCCAAGTCCAAAACCTGCAGCCCCCCACAACGGCGCAAGCAGGGTGGGGCGGATGCCACGCTGTTGAATCAATTCGTCAAATGCAGCTTTGTGAACTGTTTCGTCGGCCTCTTGATGAGCTAACTGCGCTGTAATCCTCTTGGCACCTGGCAGACGCGAAAACACGGCGCGCTGACCTTCATAAATCCGGGTCGCACCATATTCGCCAGCATGATCGACACGGATCATTTGAGCAACCCGATCTCCAAGACCGCTGCGACCTGGCAAAGCTGGGCGTGGTGATCGGCGTGGCGCTAAACTTTCGGTCAAGATAACGCCTCCACAAAAGTTGTTCTTGAAAAAATAACAACCGTGGATATTGCAGCCAAAGCGAGAGAAATCAGCATGTTCCAACCTGCCATGGAGACGCCAAACATCGACCAAGCAACTTTGTCGCAAGACGGAACATCCATTCCTTTTGACAGGGCGCCCAACAAATCAGTCGATGCCTCATAACTGCCCCCTGCCGCACATTCAGCAAGACCCAGCCACCACTTATACTCAACACCAACATGAAATCCGGCAATCAAAGCGCCTGCGAAAAACGCGCAGGCTAACAGCAAGGCGATTGCGCGTGCTGTTAATCGATCATTGTTCACGCGCGTTGCGACAATACCCAAACCTGCAATCGCGATTGCCGCCCAATAGGCTTCGCGTTGGTGCAGACATAATGCGCAAGGCGGCATCTTGCCAAAAATCTCAAACGCATGCGCGCCGCCCAGCATGGCAACGCTAGCTACTAAAGCTACTCTTGGCCAGTTCTTGAGGGTGTTTTGAAGTAGCGGCGAAGACATCATTGCTCCAATATAGACCTAACCTGACCATTCGCCCAGTATATTTAAGCCATCTGCGCAGCGGCAAAAAAGCCGGCGAGAATAATCAAGGCGATCGCACCTGTTACCCAATAGAGCTGCTTCTCGATAAAAGGTTCTATTGTCGGGCCGAATTTTTTTGCCAATCCGGCCACTAAGAAGAAGCGTGCGCCTCGTGTCACAACACTTGCTGCAACAAA
>JAYSRI010000530.1:0-2438 GCA_043721175.1 Alphaproteobacteria bacterium | reverse complement strand
GGACGAATTTCAACTGGGGGATCGATCAGTCCTGTCGGGCGAATAACCTGTTCAACAAACACGCCGCCGGCTTGGTTGATCTCCCAAGGGCCAGGCGTGGCCGACACCATGATAGACTGGGGCCGCATCGCCTCCCATTCCTCAAACCGCAACGGGCGGTTATCCATGCACGATGGCAAGCGGAAACCATAATCGGACAGTGTTTTCTTGCGGCTATAGTCGCCTTTGAACATGCCACCGATTTGGGGGATCGTCACATGGCTCTCGTCAACAAAAACCAGCGCGTTATCAGGTACATACTCAAACATCGTCGGCGGTGGCTCGCCAGGATTACGGCCAGTCAAATAGCGGCTGTAATTTTCAATACCCGCACATGATCCCGTGGCAAGAATCATTTCCATGTCAAAGTCCGTACGCTGTTTCAGACGTTGCGCCTCGATCAACATGCCGTTTTTCTCAAACCATTCGACGCGCGCGGTGGCTTCGTTTTTGATGTTGATAATCGCTTGGCTCAAGGCCGGACGCGGCGTGGTGTGGTGACTGTTGGCATAAATTTTCACGGCCTCCAGCTCGTCGGTCTTTTTACCCGTTAGGGGGTCAAATTCATGGATCGCTTCCACTTCATCGCCAAAGAACATAATGCGCCAAGCCCGATCTTCGAGGTGGGCAGGGAAGATATCAAGTGCATCGCCGCGCAACCGAAAATTGCCGCGTGCAAAGTAGATATCGTTGCGCTTATATTGCAACGCCACAAGGTCGCGCGTCACCGTTTGTGGGTCGGCCCTATCGCCGACTTTCAGCATGAACGTCATCGCCGAATAGCTCTCGACCGAGCCAATGCCATAGATGCACGACACCGACGACACGATGATCACATCATCGCGCTCTAGGATTGCCCGCGTTGCAGCATGGCGCATACGGTCGATTTGTTCGTTGATATTGCTTTCTTTTTCGATGTAAGTGTCCGTGCGCGGAACATAGGCTTCGGGCTGGTAATAATCGTAATAAGATACAAAATACTCCACCGCATTATTGGGGAAGAAGTTCTTGAACTCGCCGTAAAGCTGGGCGGCCAATGTCTTGTTATGCGCCAAAACGATGGCAGGCCGTTGCAGTTTGTGGATGACTTGGGCCATCGTAAACGTCTTGCCACTGCCCGTGACGCCCAGTAGCACCTGATCCTTCTCGCCCGCTTTGGCTTGCTTGCAAAGTTCGTCAATTGCGGCAGGTTGATCGCCTGCGGGCTGGTAATCGCTCACAAGTTCGAAACGCTTGCCGCCTTCGAATTTTTCAGGGAGGGAAGGCTTGTGCGGTGTCCACTTTGGCGGCGCTTCTTTGCCGCGCGCGTCCAGCACATTGTAGTCAAAGTCAAACACAAACGGATCGCCAGCAAACTCCACCGCATTGGGCACGGGCGGCTTTGGGTCGTCCAGCGCATCGGCCTCGGCCCGCAATCGCTTGATATTCTCCCATGCCTGCATCTTGTCAGTAGTCGGGTGGGGATTGGGTTTGCGAGGAGGTCTTGCCATGGGGTGAACATAGGGGGAATGTGGCAGATTGGGAAGGGGGTTAGGCGTCTCGAATGAAGTCATGAGGCCGGCGAACAAAACCTACGATTAGGCACCGAAGAACGGTCTGAAACTTGATGCCCATCAAACAGCTTCGAGATGGATTGAGCTAACATCTCGTCATGTCCCGATCAGTCGACAGTCAGAACTTTACCAAAACTGGGCTGACAGCACACGTGGAATTAGCTTGTCGGCCCAATGTCATCATCAGAGAACGCGCTTTGTGGCGACTCTATCTCTTACGTCGCCCAGCAAAAGCTCGGCGGCACTTTTAGTCAATTTACGCGCCTCACAAAGGAAAAAACATGTCCACCCACACTCCAGAACGCATGTATGCTGCTGTTGTCGAGGCCTTCGGGCAGCCTCTTATTTTCAAAGACTATGACATTCCAACACCCGGTCCCGGACAAGTTTTGGTCAAAACCGAAGCGTGTGGCGTTTGTCATACTGATGTGCACGCCGCTAGAGGCGATTGGCCCGTCAAACCAATTCTGCCCTTCGTCCCAGGGCATGAAGCAATCGGCATTGTCGTGGCGATGGGTGAGGGCGTCTCAGCGGTGAAGATGGGTGAGCGGGTTGGCGTGCCGTGGCTCTATTCTGCATGTGGTCATTGCGAATATTGTTTGGCGGCTTGGGAAACAGTTTGTCCAGAGGCCCAATTTGGTGGCTACACTCATAATGGTGGTTTCTCTAGCCACATTATCGCCAACCCCAATTATGTCGCCCACATTCCAGAAGGCTTAAGGTCCAGCCAAGCAGCTCCTCTAATTTGTGCCGGCGTGACCACTTACAAAGGAATCAAGGAAACCAAAGCACGGCCGGGCCAATGGATCGCGATTTCAGGGTGCGGTGGCCTTGGTCATTTGGCAA
>JAYSRI010000529.1:0-6153 GCA_043721175.1 Alphaproteobacteria bacterium | reverse complement strand
TATCAATGAGCGCAGCTACCGCTTGGCGCAAGCGAACCGGATCTCCGGGCATGGCGGCTATTTGTAAATCGCGCTCAAAGTTCATTCCAGCGACTTGAATGGCGGGCTCCATAGCATCTAAGAGACGACCTAACTCATGCGCAGCATCCATAGGCTCCATCGCAATACTAAGCGCGCCATTTTTAGCGAGCGATAGGGTTTGCAAGTCGTCTACCACACGGGTGAGGCTTTCGATATGGACCATCAAAAGAGCAAGATGGGCATCAGTTGGCGGGAAGACCCCGTCCATTGCACCTTGGACATATCCGCGTAGCACCGTTAAAGGCGTGCGCAATTCGTGCGCAATGGCAGCACTGCTTGCGTTCATCTCGCGCTCAAAGCCTTCTAAAGCGTTCGCCATTTGGTTGAAATCAGCAACCAAAACAGCGCTCTCTCCAATGCTGGAGTTGGGCGCCAGCGCTCTGGCGGTTAAGTCACCGCCGGTGATTTGTCGCGCCGCACTCGCAACCGCTTGGATGGGCCTTGCGAGGCGATCTGCCAAAAAAAGACTTAACCCCGCGCCAAGTGTGGCAGCAAAAATGCTTAAAACTAAAAGAGCTATGTTTTGATTGGTTTCTGGTCCATCGCCTAAACCTTCTACGGCCACCATAAGCGCTCGCGTGTCCTCAAGACTCGGCACGCGCCTCGCGTCAATAGCGCTCTGTGCGCGCAAGGCTGCCGGTGACAGCCGCGCCACGATTTCGCGGGTTTGATATTCTCCGTAAGCCGTGAGCCCAAAATATCCAATGATCACCGTAAAAAACACGCAAGTGGTGGAAGCCATTGCAAACAGCAACTTCAATGACAATGGCTTGTGCGCTTTGCTCATGCCCCGCCCGCCAAACGATAGCCGACGCCGCGAACACCTGATAATACTGGCCCGCTTCCGGCTATCTCCAGTTTCTTGCGCAAGTTGCTAATGTGGCTGTCGACCGTGCGCTCCAATGCGTCGCTGTCGGGCATGCAAATATCCAATAGCTCGCCACGCGTAAAAGCCCTCGCAGGGAATCTAATCATATGAGCTAGTATCCGAAACTCGCTCAGCGTCAGCGTTACGCACGTGCGACTTGGATGGGTCTGAACATAAGCAGCATGGGCATCGAGGTCGACTTCAATCTTGTCATAACGCAAAACGCTGGTGCGCGCGCCTCCACCAAAACGGCGCAAAACTGCCTTGGTTCGTGCGACGACTTCAGCGGGGTTGAACGGCTTGACCACATAGTCATCCGCCCCGATCCGAAGGGCTGTCAGCTTATCAATGTCCTCGGCCATTGCCGTGACGAATATCACTGGCGTTTCCCCGCGTCTGCGAAGTTCCGCCAAGACCTCAAAACCGTCTTTCTTGGGCAAATTCACATCCAGCAACACAAGATCAGGCTTCAGCATGAGGTGATGCTGTAAGCCAAGCTCGCCGTCGCCAGCCCGCACAGTTCGAAAGCCCTCACGCTCAAGATAGCCAGCGATAATGGTGGCGATATCGGGTTCGTCTTCGACGATAAGGATCAGGGCATGGTCGGTCATGTCGCGTGCATAGTGACAAAGTATTGAGATTGCGTCGAGATAATAACGAGGGGCCGCCGACACACTTTCAAAAACTGCTTCAGCTAGGATAACGCTCCAACTCCATCATCTCTCCACGTGGCCTTCGCGCAGCGCGGACGAAACCGATGTTTTAGACGACCATCCGCTGCTGTCCCAAACTTTGGGTTTGGCGCTCCAACAAGGTCATCCGATCTTGTCGCCCTGCAGTGAATTATAAGAGACCAAAACAATGATGAAGCTCACTATGGCTATTTTCGCAACCGCCCTTGCCGTAACTGCCGCGCCTGTACTTGCCCAAGAAGGACCATTCTCCGGCTTTTACGGCGGTGTTGAAATTGGTGCGGCGCGTAGTGCCACCAAAACAACCGTTACTCCACTAACCGGTGCGCCAATTCGCAACAATAAAGAACGGACCGCTGTCGATTATGGTGCCTTTGGCGGCTATGGCTACACATTGGAAAATGGCCTCTATCTTGGCGGCGAGCTGAGTGTGAACCGCGCAGGCGGTAAGGCAAAAATCCTGTCGCTGGGTGGCGTTAATGTGCGCGAGCGCAGCAGCTATGATGGTGCTTTAACTGGCCGTGTTGGCTATGTGTTTGGTGATAGCACTTTGGTGTATGGCCTTGCTGGCGCTGCCCAACGTCAAGCCAATTATCTTTTGCCAAACGGAACACGCCGCACTGCAAGTGTAACTGGCCGGACATTCGGTGTTGGCGTCGCCCAGGCGTTTGGCGATAATCTGTTTGGTCGTATCGAACTTGACCGCTCAGACTATGGCAAAAGAAACTACGTCAGCACCGGCACGCCACCTCTTCCCGGTGTGCGGTATGAACCTGAAACGACGCGACTTTCGGTCGGCGTTGGCTACACGTTCTAAGGGCTTTAGCTCTGCAGATATCTGCTTGGCCGCCAACGTTTCAACGCTGGCGGCCTTGTTGTTTTAGGCCCTGTAATCGAATAGGAGCAATTATCATTTAATGGATTCGCATGATGGGTCTTATGTGGTTCATAAGGGACCAACCGATTTGGAGATTAGAGCCTGTGTGTACGCCTATGAGCGAGGAAGATTAGGAGCAGACGATTTCGAACAAGGCTTTAGCGAACTCAAACGCTTCAGACGTGTTACCGTGCGCTGCAAGAAAACCGAACGCAAGCCCCGATCCATCGTCAGTATCGCGACAGCATAATGCTTGATCAAACGCCTCCACACAAGCTAGGCATTGTTGACAATGTGCTTCATCCACAATCATATTGAGGCGAGTGCGACGAAGCCGCAATAGCTGTGGGAGGTTTTATCGTAGCGAGTTGCAAGGCATCGGGCGTTTTTGACCTTGTTGAAGCAGCGCTCGACTTGGTTGCGTAGGGCGTAGATGTGGCCATCGACTGGCACTTGGATGAGGCGGTTTTTGCGGGTTGGGATCATGGCTATGCCACCACGTTTTATCATATCTTGTCGAATGAAATCAGAATCATAGCCTTTGTCGGCGAGTAGGACTTTGGGTGTTGGGCCATCAGCGTCCATCGTCGGCAAGTAGCCTGTGTAATCAGATACTTCCCCGCACGTCAGCGCGAAGCCGACTGGGAGGCCAAAAGCGTTGCAACGCATGTGTATTTTAGTCGTAAAGCCACCTTTTGAGCGGCCAAGATCCTGACGCGGAGTCCCCCTTTAGCACCCGCTGAACACTGATGTGCGGGGATCACGGTGCTGTCGATCTTTTGCAGGCTGGGCTGTCCATCCTCGCTTTCGTTGGGCGCTTCAAGGATCTAGTCCCACAATCCCGATAGCGTCCAACGCCGGAACTGGCGATAAACCGACGACCATTTGCCAAAGCTCTCATGCAGATCACGCCACGCCACACCTGTTGGCGCTATCCAGAAAACCCCATCCAAAACAAGGCGGTGATTACGCGGTCGCCGTCCACTACGCGCGCCACGCTCAATCACAAAAGGCTCCAGGAAACCCCACTCCTCATCACTCAACGATCCACGTACCAAGGCAGCCGCCCGCAAAGCTACCTTGAATCAGAACTCAAGCGATTTGGGAATCCCTTTTGTCAACACTGCCTAGAGCTGAATTCGGCCGGGAAACCAGTCGTCTGGGGCCATTTCAAAGTGGTTAAACATAAAACCGGGTGCCACAATACAACTCACCAATGTCCAGGCACCAAGGCTTTCCGCCGCTTGCCACGCGTTGGATGGCACAACGGCCCAAGGCCTCTGTCCAGCACGCAAGTCTGGCCCCAATCGTATCGCACTGGCTGTTTCGCCGTCTTCACTGATACTGAGCGCTAGGGGTCCCCCAGCATGCCAAAACCAATGCTCGGCCGCGTCGACACGGTGCCAAGCGGAGACTTCGCCAACCTGCAACAGAAAGTATATGGACGTTGAATATCCCCGTCCATCTGGTCCATCTTGATCGCGATACACCTCAGCATAATGCCCACCTTCGGGATGTGGCTTCAAACCAAGCAAATTTATAATTTCGCTGGCTGACAAATCCCCGCTAATCGCCCTCATTTGAAGTTGTCTTTGCGTTTCCTAACCTCGCCAAAAACATCACTTGCCGGCGCGTCATTCATGCCAAGCGCCGCGCGCACGCGAGACGTATCGGCACGCACAAATGGATTGGTTGCCCGCTCTAGACCGATACTCGTTGGTACGGTTGCAATTCCGGCGGCCCGTTTTGCATTTATATCGACGATGCGTTGCGTTAACGCGTCATTATCTTGTTCAATAGTCGCGCAGAACCGTGCATTCGATTGGGTATATTCATGGGCGCAATAGACTGCCGTATCGTCAGACAAGGCCATTAAACGGCATAAACTGTCCCATGCTTGTGCTGCACTGCCCTCAAAGAGCCGTCCACACCCCAATGCAAACAAAGCGTCACCAACAAAAGCAACTTTATCATCGTCAAAAATAAAGGCGATATGACCCAATGTATGACCACCAACATCCAATACTCGTGCCTTACTATCGCCAAGAGTGACCACTTCGCCGGGAACCACAACACGGGTAATCGGTACAATCCGTGTTTGGACTTCAAGTGGACCAAGAGAGATCGCGCCAGTGGCTCTCTCGATTGCGGCGTTGCCGCCCGCATGGTCAGGGTGCCAATGGGTGTTCCATATCTCATCAACTGACCAGCCGCGTGACTTGGCTTGTGCCATAATTTCATCAGCATCGGGCGTGTCAATTGTCGCTGTTTTACCGCTCGCCTCATCGTGAATGAGAAAGCCGTAATTATCATCGAGACAGGGGAACATGTGAATTATAAGCATAAGCCCTTCTAATCCTCTATTCAGCGCGATACTAGTATTTATGCGCGTTGATGTTTTAGCTCTTCAGCAGTTTTATGCAGGCCCGATGGGGCAAGCAGCTCAAGCAATGGCCGGTCGGCGCATGTTAGATGCGTGGGGTGATTGCCATGGCCTTGATGTGTTGGGCTTTGGCTATACCACTCCATATCTCAGTCCCTGGGAGGTAAACGCGCGTCGCACGGTTGCCTTGATGCCCGCCACCCAAGGGGTTGAGCGCTGGCCCAATGGAGCACCCAACCTTTCTTGTATTGGCGACGAAGACCGTTTGCCGTTTGGTGAAGCGACCTTTGATCGCATTTTATGCGTTCATGCACTTGAGGAAGCCGACAACCCGCGCATGCTGTTGCGCGAGTTATGGCGCGTATTGGCCCCAGAAGGTCGGCTTATGGTATGTGTAGCCAACCGCAGCGGCCTATGGGCGCGGGTGGAAAATACGCCATTTGGCCAAGGCCGACCTTTTAGTAGCAGTCAGTTGAGCGACTTGCTGAGTGATGCGATGTTTGCGCCCGTTGCATGGTCGCGCGCACTTTATGCTCCACCGCTTTCTTGGAAAGTTGCAGCGGGGGGTGCGGCAGAAACATGGGAGAGTGTGGGCGAGAGAGCATGGCCGGCATTGGGTGGCTTATTGCTCGTTGACGCGGTTAAGCGGCTTTATGCCGATAGCCTGCCCGGGGGAGGACGCCGTGTCCTAATGGCACAGCCCGCGACCGCTCGTTTTGAAGGCAATGTCAGCCAAAGCCGCCTAAAAAATAAGCGCCCCAAGCCCTAAGACCTCTAGTTCAGTTTTCACTGGTCACAGCACTGGTTTTTGACGTAGTGTCTATGGGCATAAATACTGCCGCTGTTGCAAAGCTAAAGGGGTCTCTCATGAAGTTGGTCACGGCCATAATTAAACCTAGCCGCCTCGATGCTGTTTTGGACGCAGCGACCGATGCGGGCGTGTCCGGCCTAACGGTGACCGAAGTGCGCGGCTATGGTCGCCAAAAAGGCAAAACAGAAGTTTACCGTGGCGCAGAATATGAAGTAAAACTGCTGCCGAAGGTCAAAGTGGAAGCTGTTGTGACTGACGATATGGTGGAAAAAGTTGTTGAAGCACTAGCAGCAGCGGCCAATACGGGCAAAATTGGCGATGGCAAAATCTTTGTTTATGATGTCGATATGGCGCTGCGAATACGGACTGGCGAAAGAGATGCCGCCGCCGTTGCAAGTTAGCGGCTACTCGTCGAGTTAACCCGTTTGCGAAAACCTATTG
>JAYSRI010000528.1:0-2444 GCA_043721175.1 Alphaproteobacteria bacterium | reverse complement strand
TCCTACAACTGGAAGCGCAACTCAGTGATCGCCAAGTCGAGATCGAACTGACTGATGCCGCACGCGCTTGGCTTGGTGCACGTGGGTATGACCCCGCCATGGGCGCGCGGCCACTGGGACGCCTCATTCAAGAGCAGATCAAAAAGCCACTGGCTGATGAGTTGCTATTTGGCAAGTTGCGCAAAGGCGGTTTAGTTCGCGTTGATATCGATCCCGATGATATCGAGAAGTTAGCCTTCTTCTTTGAACCGGCTCTACCAAAGCCTAGTAAAAAGTCTGGCTCCGTCAAGCTGGACGAGGACGTTGCAGAAGAGCTTTAGCGTCAACCGTGCCATTATCGGTCAATCCTAAGCCAGCGGGTCTGCCATTGTCGTGCCTGCTGGCGCTTGCGTTTGTCTGGGGTTTTTTGGAAGCCACCGTCTTTTTTGTGGTTCCCGACGTCATCATTTGCGTCATCTGTGTCGCATACGGATGGCGCCATGGTTTGAAAGCAGTTGGACTTGCGATTTTGGGCGCCATTATCGGTGGAGTGGCGACTTATTTTTGGGGCACGATGGACATCGAGAGCGCCCGCGCCTTTTTCGATGTATTGCCGGCTATCGGGACAGACAACATGGCGCGCGCCAAAGCTACTTTTGAAAGCAACCATATTGGAACTGACATGCTAGTCGGCTCACTAACGAGTGTGCCGTTTAAGCTCTATGCTGGCGAAGCGGGTGCCGCTAATAGCTCGTTACTTCAATTCGTGCTATTAACGCCGCTGGTGCGGCTACCACGATTTGCATTTGCGGCCATTTTGTCAGCCTTGGCTCATGCCTGCGCACCCAATTTTATTCAAGCCTACAAAGTACCTTTGATGATCCTGTTTTGGATAGGCTTTTATGGCCTTTATTGGGGTTTTGCCAGATAAGTAGAGGCTATTTAGCGACGCAACACCCAGCCAATTGCGGCGCCACCAACAACTGATGCCCCTGCAAATAGCGTCCAATGAGCTTGTTCGCCGTTCGAAACCAATGAAAACAACGCGACTGGAATGAGTGCGGCAGCTGTACCAAATAGGCCCAAGAAAGTTGTTGCGCCAAGGCCGCGAAGGGCTTGATGTCCGTAGGTTCGCATGAAATTCGCTCCTGAGGTGTCTCAAACAGAGACATTTCCCTTTTCAGGCGCAAATGCGGGGCCAAAGGTCGGGCGGGCGTGGACGCTTAAGCTGCGTTTGATGTTTGAATATCCCGTTGCTGCTTTGCAACAGAAAGAAATCAACAGCGCCCCTAGCGGTTTTTTAACTCGACACCACTTATCATTGTGATAAGTCACTTGCTCGGAAGGGAAGCCAGTAACCAAACCGCAGCCATGGAGTACCGCCGATGCAACAAACTATATCAACCTTTTGTCTAAGGATATCGACCTAGACTTTCATCCAACAAAGCATGCTTTGGAACAAATGTATGACCGCGATTTGATCATAGCTGACATTCTGCATGTTCTTAGAAGAGGCTTTGTTTATCAAAACGGAACCCCATCAACCCGACCTAAGTTCTACAAATATGCTATGAGATCAAAGACGCCCAATTCGGGCAGCCGAGACCTCTGTGTCATTGTGATACCCGACCCAGCTAATACTGCGGTTAAGATCGTGACGATCATGTGGGTAGACGAAAAATAACTGGCAGTGCCCAGTACTGGAGAGACAATATGACGGTGTATCACTACACTGAGTGCGGACTGGATAATGTGCTGATAGAGGGCATCAGCCCCGTTTCCGACGATAATGGCGAAGCCGTAATTACAATTCCAAAGATTGGTCGCCTCCACAAAGCGATTGCTGCGATGGTCGTGAACAAACTAAATGCCCTTACAGGTAAGGAAATTCGTTTCCTACGCACTGAAATGGGCATGACTCAAGCTGAGCTGGCGTTAGTTCTTCGATGCCAATCCTTGACCATTAGCCGTTGGGAGCGCAGCGAAACAATGTTTGATGAGACCGCTGACGCACTGTTGCGCCTTTTGGCTCAAGAGAAGCTGGACCTTGGCACTGAACTTGGCGTGGAAGAAGTCGCTGCTTGGACTACACCAACTGCAGTCAGCGCACCGCTGAGGATCGACGGAAGCGATCCAAGCCACTATCGGCCTATGGCAAAAGCGGCTTAACTGATAGGGGGTGAAAGGGTTTCTGAAACCCTTTCAATCTTGCCAATGAACAACAGTCGCGTGACGAGGATAGACGACGATACCACGCTAGCAATCGCAACAGCTTCCACCAGTCCGCGCGCGCCGCGCCCCATCTCTATGCATAAGAACCAGCCCAGCGGCGACATGACCAGAACATAAGAAGCGAAGTGGCTGATTGTCGGAAACCAAGGTCGGCCAAGGGCGCGCAACGATTGGGCTGCTACAACCTGCAAGAAGTCTGGCACCGCCATCAACCAGACTAGCCCAACCAAGGC
>JAYSRI010000527.1:0-17730 GCA_043721175.1 Alphaproteobacteria bacterium | reverse complement strand
AATAGGGGCTGGCATTGTTACCTGTCGCGTTGATTGGCAGAATTTGCCAAAGCGATTGCCCGCCACGTGCCAAACTGTCAATAAATGCCATCGCATGGGCACCAATCTCGCCAATTCCGTAGGGCCCCGGGAGACTGGTTGGATGCAGCAATATGCCACTGGATCGATTAAAAAGCATGGCCGCTATTTCCTATGGTTCGGCTGGTGTCGCGCTGAAAGACGGCCAAACTACGGGCGTCTAATTGAATAGTTTGACCTGCTGTCGCAACAATTTCCCCTGCGGGTCTTGTTGGATCAGCGGTATTTAAGGCTTGCCGCCAAACGCCGACGCCAGTGGGTGGTAATGTGAACTGTACATCTTGTTCGCTCGCATTGAACAAAATCAGCCAACCGCCGGGTTCAATCAGCGCGCCGTAGCAGCGGGTTTCCGCGTTCATCCAATCGGCGTGGCTCATTAATGTACCCCACACGCTCCACCATGCAATCGAGGGTTCACGCTCGCCCGGGCCATTTGGCGGGCCATCGGGGAAGCCTGCAAACATCGTTTTGCGCAAGGCAATCACCCGCTTGGTGAAAGCCAGTCGTTCGCCACCGACTTTAGTAAAAGGTATCGACCAATCAAGCCATGAGGTTAGGTTGTCTTGCGCATAGGCGTTGTTATTGCCCCCTTGCGTGCGTCCAAACTCATCTCCGGCGAGTATCATGGGCGTGCCAAAACTAAGGAACATACTGGCCAACATATTCCGCGCTTGGCGTTCACGCAGCGCGTTGATCGCGGGATCGCTCGTGATGCCTTCAACGCCATAATTGCATGAATAATCATGATCACCGCCATCACGATTATCTTCGCCATTGGCACTATTATGTTTGTGCGCATAGCGGGTCAGGTCATGGGTAGGAAAACCATCATGGCACGCAACAAAGTTTATGCTGGCATGAACGGGTTTGCCGCGAGCACGAAAAAGGTCTGCTGAACCGGCAATTGCTGTTGCCATATCGCGCGCTTTGTCGGCGTCACCGCGCCAAAACTGACGATACGTGTTGCGGGCTTTGTCGTTCCAATCGGCCCAGTCAGCCGGGAAATTGCCGACTTGATAGCCACCCGCAGCGTCCCACGCCTCGGCGATCAATTTGACGCTGCTCAGACGTTTATCAGCGGCGCCTTCTTTGAAGAAGGGTGCGTCGGTGTGAAACTGGCCTTCGGTGTCAATGCCCAGCGATGGCGCGATGTCAAAACGAAAGCCGTCAATACCATAGCCCTCAACCCAATGCGCCAAAGAGTCGCGCACCAATTGACGGAAATGGGGATTGCCCGCATCAAGAGTTGCCCCGCAGCCGCTGATGTCAGCGTAATGTGCTGGGGCTTGAGTGTCGAGGCGATAATAAGCAGCATTGTCGATACCGCGAAACGACAACGTGGGTCCACCTACTCCACTTTCGCACGTGTGATTGTAAACCACATCCAAAATCACTTCAAAATTGCGGTCGTGCGCTTTGTTTACAAACTCGCGCATCTCAGAGATCGCGTCACCCTTGGCATACTCGCTGTGAGGGCAAAAGTAGTTGAGCGTGTTGTAGCCCCAATAATTGCGGAGGCCCTGATCGACTAAGAATTTGTCATGAATGATCGCGTGGATCGGCAATAGCTCAATCGATGTGATGCCCAATGCTGCCAGATAATCCAGCGCGGCATCGCTGCCAAGGCCAGCAAATGTGCCACGCTCTGCTGGATCAATATCCGGATGGCGCATCGTGAAACCTTTTGCGTGCAACTCGCAAAAAATCGTATCGCACCACGGAACCGGCGTTGGTCGGGTTTGAGGCGCAAATTGCGCCGGGTCAATGATAACCCCTTTTGTAACAAACGCCGCGTTGTCGCGGCTGTCCATTACGCCGTTTGGAATGCCGCGACCAAGGTCATAGCCGTAGTGACTGGAATGCCATGCAAACTCTCCGACCAAGCCTTTTGCATAGGGGTCTAGCAACAACTTATGAGGATTAAACAAATGACCGAGTTCAGGCTGATATGGGCCATGCACACGGTAGCCATAAGCGTGGCCGGCTTTTAGATTTGGCGCAAAGCCATGCCAAATGTCGCCGTCGCGTGCTGGAAGGTCGTGTCGCGCAATTTCAAGGCGACCTTGCATATCGTAAATGATCAGCTCAATGCGCACACCATGATGGCTAAAGAGCGCAAAGTTTACGCCCCCATCCATGGGTGTCGCACCCATGATGGCAGGGTTTCCGGCTATGAGTTTGAAATTCGCCACGCCCGCCGCTCTAGGCCTTCGCCAAATAGAGGCCCGACAAGGGCGGCAACGTCAGGACCACACTAAAAGGCTGGCCATTATAGGGGTGGGCTTGGGCTGTCATTACATTTGGACCATCAAATTGCGAACCCGCATAGTCGGCAGCATCCGTGTTCAAAATTGTGTTCCAATTCCCGTCACAAGGAACACCAACCCTATAGCCTTCGCGTGGCACCGGGGTCATATTGAAGATTGCTAATACACTCTGGCTGTGATCAAAACTCCAGCGCAGCCAAGCATAAACCGAGACATCCCCCGCCTCGGACTGCACCCATTCAAAGCCAGCAGGATCATGATCAACCTGATGGAGGGCGGGAAGCTCGCGGTGCAGGCGATTGAGATCGCGCACAAGGCTTTGCACGCCCTTATGGGCAGGTTCTTCTAGCAAGTGCCAGTCCAGACTGCCGTCATGATTCCATTCGGCCATTTGGCCAAACTCTGCTCCCATGAAGATTAGTTTCTTGCCGGGATGTGCCCACATCAGAGCGTAATAAGCGCGCAGATTTGCATAACGCTGCCAGTCATCACCGGGCATCCGCGAAAAGATGGAGCCTTTGCCGTGCACCACCTCATCATGGCTGAGGGCCAGTACAAAATTCTCGGAGAAGGCATAGGCCAGACCAAATGTGATCTCGCCATGATGCCACGCGCGGTGAATGGGATCGCGGCCCATATATTGAAGCGTATCGTGCATCCAGCCAAGGTTCCACTTAAACCCAAACCCAAGGCCACCGTCATAGGTCGGCTTGCAGACACCTGGCCACGCGGTCGATTCTTCGGCCACCATCATAATACCCTCGGCCTCGCCGTAGCACATCTCATTGAGGCGGCGCATAAACTCAACCGCTTCCAGATTGATGTTACCGCCATAAATGTTGGGCAACCATTCGCCTTCGTTACGCGAATAATCCAAATAAAGCATCGAGCTAACCGCATCGACGCGCAGACCGTCAATCTTGAACCTGTCTAGCCAGAACAGAGCCGATGACACCAAGAAATTGACTACTTCGGGTTTGCCAAAATTATAGATATTTGTCTTCCAGTCTGGATGGAAACCAAGTCTAGGGTCTTCATGTTCGTACAAAGCTGTGCCGTCAAAGCGATTAAGGCCGTGTGGGTCAACAGGAAAATGAGCGGGTACAAAATCACACAAAACGCCAATGCCTGCATTATGTAAACGCGCAACAAGGTCGCGAAACTCGTCTGCCGTGCCATAGCGCGCCGTTGCCGCAAATAGCCCAACAGGTTGATAGCCCCAAGACCCGTCAAACGGATACTCTGTGAGCGGCATGAATTGAACGTGGGTAAAGCCCATATCTTGGACATAGGGCACCAGATAATCGCCCAATTCGCTATAAGTCAGCGGGCGATTGCCCTCTTCAGGCTTGCGTCGAAACGAGCCTGCATGCACCTCGTAGGTGCTTATGGGTGCATCCAGTTGGTGGCGCACACGGCGGTTTTCTAGCCAGTCTTTGTCGCTGAGGTTGATTGCCGGTGGATTGGCCGGACGGCTTGCATTGGCGGGGCGCAGTTCAGCCGCTTGGCCAAAAGGGTCGGATTTGAGTGGTTGCAAAGTGCCATCTGGCCCGACGATCTCATATTTATAAATGTCAGCGGGTGTCAGGCTTGGAATAAAAATTTCCCAAATGCCGGCATCATGCAGCTTACGCATTGTGTGGCGCCGTCCGTCCCAGCCATTAAAGAGACCGACGACTGAAACGCGCCGAGCATGGGGTGCCCACACCGCAAAGGCGAAGCCTTCAACACCTTCGATAATCTTCTTATGTGCGCCAAGGCACTCCCATGCTTTCCACAATTGTCCCTGCCGAAAGCGCAATACTTCCTTGGTCGACAGCACACTGCCAAAGCGGTAAGGGTCTTCAAGGATAACGGGTTCGCCTTCCCAAGTGGCCTCAAGATGATACGCAAAGGCATCATCTTTCCCGTCGATACGCGCAGCATAAACGCCTTCTTGATGAACACGCGTGAGGGTCCATACTTGAGTTTGGTCATCACTCGCGATCAGTCGCACAGCACTGGCACCGGGCAAGAAGCAACGCGCGGTGAGGCCTAGCGTGCCATGGTCTTTGTGCATGCCGAGAAAGGCGAATGGATTGGCATGGGTTCCCGCCACCAATGAGGCGATCTCGGCGTGATCACCGTCAAACCCGTGAGCTGTTGTCGCTAAAGTCGCACTGGCTTTAGAGCTGGATTTCTTGCCAGACGTTTTTGAGGCCGGTTTAAGAGCCATCAGGCTGTTTCCTCTGTTTCAGCGCTGGTGCGCTTATCTGTACTTGAATTTTCAACGGCACCATTGACCGCTTCCGCACTCTGGCGATCACGGCGGCGGGCGTCGCCATAAGCGATTTCGCGCTGGGACTGGAGCAAATCGGTTGAGGTATCTGCAAATGCCCCTGTGCGAGACAGTCGGGCTTGAATGCCGGTTCGCAACGTCTCAACCAGCGCAAGATACAGAATCTGGCCGGCAAAGCCCGCGCTGCTGATACCCAATGTAACTGACAGGCTATTGTGAGGTGCATCAAAGCCCAAACAGACGACCTTGCCATCGTGATCGATAACCGACTTGCAAAAAGCGTCAAATCCCGTCACAGAACGCGCACTGCGCAAGGCAATCACTGTACGACCATCATGACGCATCGTTTGCGCAGTGTTGGCAATCGCGCTGGAAATTGCGCTAGCCTCCAAACGACATCCAACTAGGCCGTCAACAAGGGTTTGAGCCGCTTCAGTTTCACTGCCATTGTGCATGATAGAGATCGCCCGGCTGATGCCGCACCATTCTAAAATCTCGTCAATACGGTCTAGAGGCACCGTATCGCCGAGTGCTTCAAGCTGAGTCACGATCCGCGCGAACAATGCTTGACCAAACCCTGCTGGCCCTTTGACGGCTGGATTGCTGCGGTTCATCGCGAAGGTACGGCGTTCGAGGTCGCGCACCAACGCCAATTTGAACTCCATGAAGCCCAAACATCCAACTGCCTTGCAAAATCGCATGATTGTCGGCTCGGAAACTTCTGCCCGCTCAGCCAGATCGGCGATAGACATAGAGACCACGACGCTGGGCCTGCCCAAAATAAAATTTGCGACCAGACGTTCAGAGGGCCGCAATTGCTCGAGGTTAGACTCGATGGCTCCTATAATCACGTTGCCTCCCTCCCCACATGTCGTTGCATGTGATCATATCTGCGACCCACTTGCTTGTGGCATCATATTAGCATCTCTTGCATGTTGTACTTGCAAAAGCACCCTATCAATGGTGAATGTTGCGCAGGTTCTGTAGTTTTGCTACATCAAAAATGCAAAACCACTACGAAAGAACGGCAGACGACCCCTTTTAAGGGGCGGAAACTGCAGTCGGGGAGAAAAAGCGGGACAGGTTTACGCCCAACCGTGATAGAATTTGCCGTGATGCGGATAATATCGCGTCGTCAGCCAAATAGCCCCAATTGTCGGCTTCCTATGATCTGCCTCTGAGGTCTTGAGGGAAAAACATATGGCGGGCATTGCGTTTGATTCGGTCTCCAAGCGGTATGGCGATGTGCCCGTTATCGCCAACCTTAGCCTCGATATCAAAGACGGCGAGTTTATGGTGCTGGTCGGACCGTCGGGGTGCGGAAAGTCGACGGCTTTGCGCATGATTGCAGGCCTTGAGACCATCTCGGACGGCAAACTGAAAATTGATGGTAAAGTCGTCAATGACCTCAAGCCCAAAGACCGCGACGTAGCCATGGTGTTCCAGTCCTATGCGCTTTATCCCCACATGACGGTTCGCCAAAACGTCGCCTTTGGTCTTGAAGTGCGAAAAATGCCTAAGGCCGAGATTGACAAACGCGTCGGCGAGGCCTCGGCTTTGTTGGGCCTTGATCCGTATTTGGACCGGAAGCCAAAAGCGCTTTCTGGTGGGCAGCGCCAACGTGTCGCACTTGGTCGCGCGATTGTGCGCGATCCTTCGGTGTTTTTGTTTGACGAGCCTTTGTCAAATCTAGATGCAAAACTGCGCACTGGCATGCGGGCGGAAATCTCGCGCCTGCAGAAGCGGCTTGGTACTACGGCCGTCTATGTCACGCACGATCAAACTGAAGCCATGACGATGGGGCACCGTATCGCTGTTTTAGCACCTTTAGCTGAAGCGGGCGACAGCAATCTGATGCAAGTGGGAACCCCGCTTGAGCTTTATGATACCCCGCGCAACGTATTTGTGGCCCGCTTTATTGGCGCACCCAGCATGGCTATTATTGATGCTGGTCTGGATGGTCGCACAGTTTCGCATTTGGCCTTCGGCTCGTTTGAGTTGCCCGCCAAATGGGTTGTTCCAGACGGGGAAGCGGGCCGCATTGTTAAAGTTGGCCTGCGCCCAGAGGATGTGAAATTGGCTGGAGCAGGCAGTTTCCCTAATGCCGCCCGCATCAAAGGTGAAGTCGAAATGGTCGAGACATTGGGCCACGAGGTACTGATACATGTCGGTATCGGCGGAGTTACGTTGATTGCAAAGAGCTTTGGAAACGCAAACGTGCCAGACCTTGGCGACCAGATTGAGCTTGATGCCAATCTTGATAAATTGCACGTGTTTGATGCCAGCACGTCCATTCGCCTTGATGTGATGGCCTAAGGCGATGGCGGGCAAAAATATTCCCACACGTCGCCACTTGTTGTGCCTAAGCGCTGCTGCCGTAGCGTTAAATTTTGTTGCTGGTTGCAGTCCGTCGAGTAGCAACAAGCGCGCAGACCTTGTGATTTGGCATTCGTATCGCGGCCGCGAGAAAGCCGCGCTTGAGAAAGTTGCCGCCCTCTATTCAGCAAGCGCCAAGCCAGGCACGCGCCCCGTGCGCGCAGTGGCCGTACCCAATGACGCATTTGCCGATAAAATTTCCGCCGCAGTGCCGCGCAACAAAGGCCCGGACTTATTCATTTTTTCTCATGACCGGCTGGGTGGCTGGGTTGAAAGTGGCAAGACGGTCGCGCCTATCGATTTCTTCTTGGAGCAAACCGACCGCGACACGTTTCTGCCCGGCATGTTGGATGCGACGACGTACAAAGGCGTGACATATGCTCTGCCGCTCAACTTCAAATCCATCGCGCTGATTTACAATAAAGCACTGGTCCCCGATCCACCGACCACCACCGCCGAACTTGAAGAGATCGCGGGCAAGCTGACGGATAAGGCACGTGGGCGCTTTGGTATTGCCTATGCTTATGATGACTTTTTCTTCCATGCCGCAATCCAAAACGGCTTTGGCGGGGGGGCATTTGATGCGTCTGGCAAGCTGATTCTGAATGATCCCGCCAACATTGCTGCGGCCAACCTTGTCCGTGATTGGCGCACCAAGGCTAAACTTTTACCCGACGACCCGACATCTTCATTGGTCACGGCTTTGTTCAATGAAGGCCGCGCCGCCATGATCTTTAATGGCCCTTGGTTCTTAGGCGAGGCGTCCAAAGACATTGATGTCGGCATTGCAGTCTTGCCCAATATCACCGAAGCCGGTGGCAAGCCGATGCGGCCCTGGATGACGGTCGAGGCAGTTTATATCGCCGCAGGAACAGCTGACGAAAACGAGGCGTGGAATTTTGCGAAATATCTGACAGGGCCTCAGGCCGCTGCGATCTTTGCGTTGGAAGGCGGGCAATTGCCGACCGCGAAAGCCGTATATGATGTGCCGGCGATTGCGGCCGACCCGATCATTTCAGCCTTCAAAGCACAAGGGGGCAATGCTGTGCCAATGCCGAACTTGCCGGAAATGACCCTCGTGTGGTCGCCAGCAGATAAGGCCATGAAGCGGTTTACCAAAATGGAAACGACATCCTTGGCCGCGTGGAATGATTGTCAAAAAGAAGTCCAAGACGGGATCGAGGCTTTGAATGCGTCTCGCACAGGGGGTGGCGCATGAACGCCGCACCTCAAACCTCCCGTGGATTAGGCACCACAATCGCAGCTTTATTGACGGCGCTGATTGTCGTTCTGGGTGGCATTTCGATTTTCGGCGGTCAAGCAGCACGCCAAGCTGATGGGGCCGCGCGTCAATCGGGCGCGCTGTATCAAGCCCAAGCGCTCGCAGCACTTGTGAGTTCCGCGCGAGCAAGCAGTGCGAATGATTCAACGGTTGATGCCGCAATCAAAGACGCGTTAGCGCGTGCGGGGCGGGGTGGGGATAGCTATAGGGTAGTTGAACGCGCCGATAAGCGTTTGGTGCTGTCGACGTTCTTTGAAGACCAAAAGGACGGCGGGTTACCACGGCGCCTTGTCAGTGCCGAGAAGCCTTTGTTTGACGCAATCCTGGCCCTTCCCGCCGCTGGTGCGCCTTCTGGCCTTAATGCACAGATGGCAAAAGCTGGCGCGCCTATCGTGGTTGGTGACGTGCGTATTGGCTATATTGAAGTTGGCCGAAAGTCTGATGCCGCTTTGGCAACAAGCTGGGCTACTCCTTTGTTTGGGGGCTTCATGTTGTTTTCGGTCCTTGCAGCATTTGCGACGGCTTTTTTTGTGCCAAAAGCGCGCGGTTGGGCTGGGGTCGGATTGGCATTTGTGGCAGCAGGCTTAGGCTGGGGCGCTATTGATGCCCAATCTTCTTTTCTGGCAACCCAAGCCATTAAGCTGGTAACAGATCAAGCCACGTCAATGTCAGACGCAGCCGTCGCAGCGGGTCAAGCTGCTGGCTGGACGTTGAGTGCGCCACCCGTTTTACCAGAGGCTGCTGCAACAAGCCTTGGAGCCAATGCCGCTGCCGCTGGATTGCAAAATTCGGTCTATGCAATTGGGTTTTTAGGCGCGCTGCTGGCCGCTTACGTTGGCTTTGGCGGCGCTACCGCGACAGGGCGAGCTTTCAAAGACAATCCGACCGCTTACTTTTATGTTGGACCTGCCCTTCTCGGCATGTTGGCTCTGGCGTTCTTCCCGTTCTTTTACGGGTTCATGCTGTCCTTCACCGATACGACACTGCTCAATCAAGGCGCATCTTGGAGCGAAAGATGGGTTGGCTTCTCCAACTATGTCACCATTTTGAACGATTTTAAGTTTGGCGGCTCGGGCAGCGCTTTTAACTATCAAAATTTTTACTGGACGTTGGGTGTGACCATCCTGTGGACCGTCACAAATGTCGTTCTGGGCGTATCCATTGGCCTTGGCATGGCGCTTTTGCTCAACATCAAAGGCCTCAAAGGTGTGGCCATTTATCGTACACTTCTAATCCTGCCATGGGCGATCCCAAACTATATCACAGCCCTGACGTGGAAAGGCATGTTCCACCCCCAGTTTGGCTCTATCAATCAGGCGATTCAGGCTTTTGGTGGGCAACCTGTACAATGGTTTGATAGCTTTGGTCCCAGTTTCATAACGGGCCTTGCGACCAATGCGTGGCTATCTTTTCCGTTTATGATGGTCGTCGCATTAGGTGCATTACAAGCTGTTGACGAAGATATGTATGAAGCCGCGCGGATTGATGGCGCCTCCCCATGGCAACAGTTTTGGCACATAACCCTGCCTAGCTTACGCCCTGCCCTTTTGCCAGCGGTCATCGTATCAGTGGTTTGGACGTTCAACATGTTCAACGTGATTTATCTGGTCAGTGCAGGTCAACCATCAGGCTCAACCGAAATCCTTGTGACGCGCGCCTATAAGATAGCATTTGAAGAGTATCGTTATGGCTATGCTGCGGCCTATTCAGTTGTAATCTTCATGATCTTGTTGGTGTATGGTGTGTTTCAAATCAAGGCCACTGCGGCGACGGAGGCCAATAACAAATGACCAATCCTGACCAAAAACCAGCACCGCTTTGGCTGCACCCCATTTTGATCATCATCTGCTTGTTTGCGCTTTACCCAGTGTTTTGGGTCGTAGCACTAGCGTTCTCGGGTACGCAAAACATTGGCTTGGCTGACCTGCCAGCCAACCCTGGTTTCTGGGACCGCATTCGTGCTGCAACGCCTATTCCGGAGGCTTGGTCTCTGGCGAACTTTCGCGGCGTTTTGACTGAGCAACCGTTTGGCAAATGGATGTTCAATAGTTTGATCGTCGCAACTTTGACAACATTTGTAGGCGTCGCGATGGCGTGCTCGGCAGGCTACGCGTTCTCGCGTTTCCGCTTTAAGGGCCGCGAAGTTGGCATGACATTGTTCTTGGTGACCCAAATGTTTCCAGGCACACTCATGTTGATACCCCTTTATGTGATCATCGTTGACTGGCTTGATCTGGATAATTCAATCTGGGCTTTGGTGATTGTTTACAGTGTTACGGCCATCCCGTTTTGTGTCTGGATGCTCAAGGGCTATTTTGATTCCATCCCGATGGAGATTGAAGAAAGTGCCATTATGGACGGTTGTTCGCCTTCGCGAATATTCTTCCAAATCGTCTTGCCTCTCGCCCGCCCTGCGGTTGCGGTCACAGCGTTATTCAGCTTTATGACCGCGTGGAACGAGTTTATTCTGGCGGCGACATTTATGGACGAGGAAACCCTCTACACTGCCCCTGTCGGGCTGCGGTTTTTCGTGAGTGAGTTTTCGTCCCAATGGGGTTACTTCGCGGCGGGGTCGCTCATGGTGTCTTTGCCTGTGGTTGCCTTGTTTCTGGTTTTACAAAAATTCCTCGTCTCGGGCTTAACGGCAGGCGGCGTGAAAGGCTGAGGCGATGCGCGCCCACGTCGGTGCAATCATATTGTGTGGGCTTTTGTTGGTTGCATGCGCCAGCGATGGCGCACGTCAACCGCTTGTGCATCCAAAAGCACGCAAAGGCATCCCGCCAAATTGGGAACAACAAGTTTCCCAACCTCCCGAAGTGATCGCAAAAGTTGAGCCCCCACCGTTAGTGCAGCCAAGGGAGGCGCCCCAGCCGGCAACTGTTCCAGAAATTGCACCCGCCCCGGTACCACGCTCATTGCCTGTTCCTGCAACAGTCGTGGCGCCGATAGCCAAAACCGCGCCGCTCAGGCCACAGCAACCCCAACCACCCGAAAAACCAACCTGGAATTTGCCGCCTTCAACGCCTGCTATGGCTCGCCCACCTATCGCAACACAACGCCCAGTCCTGCCAGTGCCGTTGCTAGTGCCAGTGCCAGTGCCACCAAAAAACACTCCTACAATTCCTGTAGCGACAAACTCTGCGACCGTTGTTATTGCCACTGCCATGTCAGCCCCAGAATCGCGGCTGCCCTGTAATCGTAGTGGAACTAACCAAAGTACCAATCCTTATTGCGATCTCCGCATTTATCAAGTTAACGTCGGCACCTTTGTTGACGGGTCACCCGATTATAATCCGGTGGCAGGGTTTGGGCCGGGCCCTCATACGGGCGATATTGAGGGGGTGACTGGCGCTTTGGATCATATCAAAGCGCTGGGTTTCAATAGCGTTTGGCTAACACCGATTTTCGAGAGTGCAGCAGGCCAGCCACAAGCACGGATTGGCGGTTCTGGGGAAACCAATACCCGACTTGACGGGACTGGCTATTTTCCTCGGGACTACTTCAAAATCGATCCTCAATTCGGCACCATCGAACAGGCCAGAACCCTTGTCGACAAAGCCCATTCATTGGGTTTGAAGGTTATGTTTGACGGCGTGTTCGGCCATCACAAGGGCGGCGTGGTCGCTAGCCCAACTGGTTTGCGTCCCGTTGATGCCACATCGCTCGATGTCTACGGCGGCGCCCCCCAAAGCTATCCTGGCGCTATCGTCGATTTCAACGACCCACGCTCGACTGCCTTTTACAAAGAGGTTGCACGCTATTGGATTGATACCCTTGGAATTGACGGATGGCGCCTCGATCAGGTCTATCAAATCCCCCAAGTGCCGCTGCGCGAGATCACGGCTGAGATTACAACAGCCTCAAATGCACAATTGCTCAGTGGTTATGTTGTTGGGGAAATGTGGGGGACCGCCGCCCAAATTCGAAGCGTTTTAGGACCAAGCTCAGCCCCCGCTTTGCCCTCTGCTTTTGATTTCCCAACCCGCTATGCCTTAGTCCAGACCCTTGCTGGCGATGGGGATGGCAACCAAGATAAGCCTGCGTCTACTATCAATGCGCAATGGGCTTTTGGAGCCCACAAGACTTATCCTGACCACGCGATCATGAATTTAATGCTCGGCAATCATGATCTTGTGCGCTTTGGAGATTTAATTGAACGCGCTGGCAAAGGTGGCCCCAATACGCCGGGATATTGGGCGCGCCACCGTATGGCCTTCACATTTATGGCGGCATGGTCTGGTCCTATCACGATCTATTATGGTGAGGAGGTCGGAGCAGACGTAGCGGAGTTCGCAGCAAAAGTGTCGGGTGATTGCGCACGGATTAATCGATGCGATGATCATGTTGCACGCAACATGGTGGCGATTGGCGGTGTGAACGCCCGTGCAGGAGCTTCGTCTCCCCAGTCGCGCGCGCTGACGGCATATTTAACGTCGCTGATGACGCTGCGAGCAGCGACTCCTGCGCTGTCGTCGGGCGCACGCACCCATGTCTACTCGGACACTGATCTTTATGTTGATCTCAAAACAAGCGGAACTGACAAATATTTGTTGGTCATGAATATCGGCAGCCATCAGCGCGTCGCGAGGCTGCTACCGCCAGCGATGGGCTTAACCCAGTTTCACAGTGCGCAAGTTTTGGCAGGTGATGTCGTTACACAAAATGAAAGCAATGCTCTTAGGCTGACTTTAGCACCATTAAGCGCGTCGATCATACGATTGGAAGGGCGGTGACGCTTATTGAATATTATGCTTCAACTGCCACTTGATGACTTAGAATCGGCTTACGCTCTTGGCAGTTTAATATCTATGCATTCGTTTGCATTATAACTAGCAGTACCTTGGTTTGTTACCACGCGCATAAAATACCGGAGTCTTCTTATGGCCGAATTTGTTCCCGTCCCCAGCTTTGATTTGGTTGTATTTGGCGCCTCTGGCGACTTGGCGCTACGCAAGCTGTTTCCGTCGCTGTATCACCGCTTCAAAGATGGCCAGATTCCAGCTGACAGCCGCATTGTCGGTGTCGCTCGCCAAGCGATGTCGCAAGACGCATTTCTTACAGCTGTCAGCGAAGGCTTTCACAAACTGGCGGGCGGGGATGCAGAAGATGACACATTCAAGGAATTTTTAGGCCTAATTTCTTATATCGCGTTGGACGCCACCAAAGCTGACGGTGATTGGCCTGCATTAAGTGCAGCGCTGGAGGATGGCGCTGATAAAGTTCGAGTATTTTACCTCTCAACACCTCCGTCAGTGTTTGCCGATATCTGCGCACGCTTGCGCGACGCCGGTCTTGCAACGCCGACGTCGCGGGTTGTGCTTGAGAAGCCGTTAGGGCGGGATTTGGCGTCGGCGAAGGCGATCAATGACGGCGTTGCCGAGGTGTTTTCCGAAGATCGCGTTTATCGGATTGACCATTATCTGGGCAAGGAAACAGTACAAAACCTGCTTGTGTTGCGCTTTGCCAACGCTTTGTTTGAGCCGGTTTGGTCGCGTGCCAGCATTGACCACGTGCAAATTACAGTTGCCGAAACCATCGGCGTGGGCTCACGCGGCGACTATTATGATAAATCGGGTGCGATGCGCGATATGGTGCAAAACCATATGCTGCAACTATTGTGCTTAGTCGCTATGGAAGCGCCAAATTCGATGGACGCCGATGCTATCCGCACGGAGAAAATCAAAGTGCTGCAAGCGTTGGTGCCTATGGGAGAAGACGACGTGGCAAGCCACAGCGTGCGGGGGCAATACAAAGCTGGCCTCGTGGAAGGGCAACCAGCCAAGTCTTATCTCGATGAACTTGGACCGGGCCGCACCAGTAAAACCGAAACCTATGTCGCCCTTAAAGTTGAAATCGCCAATTGGCGTTGGGCGGGGGTGCCGTTTTATTTGCGCACCGGGAAACGCTTGCCTGATCGTCGTAGTGAAATAGTGGTCACATTCCGTCCTCCACCTCATAATTTGTTTGGCAACCGTGCTCAGCCCAACCAACTTGTGATGCGGCTTCAGCCTGACGAAGGTATGGAGATGTGGCTGCAAGTAAAGGAGCCCGGCCCCGGTGGGCTGCGGGTGCAATCTGTGCCGCTGAACCTATCCTATTCAAGCACATTCACCATTCGCTATCCAGACGCTTACGAGCGTTTGTTGATGGATGTTGTGCGCGGCAATCTGGCCTTGTTTATGCGCAAAGATGAAGTTGAGGCGGCGTGGGCATGGGTCGACCAAATCATTGGCGCCTGGGAGGCGACAGGCAGCGAGCCCCATCACTACACAGCCGGTAGCGACGGACCCATACAAGCGGCACTTATGTTGGACCGTGATGATAGGCAGTGGCGCGATATTTTATGAGTGACACACTAGAACTGCCCTTGTTTCGCTTCGAAGACCGCAAAAGCGCCTGCAACGCAACCGCTGATGCGCTGGCTGTATATGCGCAAAATGCCATCACTGAAGGCCGTCGCGCCCGCATTGCTTTATCGGGGGGATCAAGCCCCGCCCCTGCTTACCAAGCATTTGCGGCGATGGACCTTGATTGGCACCAAGTT
This sequence comes from Alphaproteobacteria bacterium, assembly GCA_043721175.1. Taxonomy (GTDB): domain Bacteria; phylum Pseudomonadota; class Alphaproteobacteria; order Caulobacterales; family Aquidulcibacteraceae; genus Aquidulcibacter. Next base: position 2,905 of record JAYSRI010000527.1, on the reverse strand, counting down.
GATATTGCGCTTGTGGATGACCGTTGGGTGGACTTGGCTGACGCTGGGTCCAATGAAGCTATGATTAAAAGGGCTTTTGAGCCTGCTGTCGGCGTGACTATCCATAGCATGAAGACGGCACACCTCATGCCGTTTGAAGGCCAAGCAACACTTGAACCTGTCTATGCTGCCCTGCGACCATTTGATGCTATTGTGCTGGGGATGGGGCCTGACGCGCATACCGCGTCTTGGTTTGCGGGTTCACCCCAATTGGGCGCATGTTTATCCTACGACACAGCCCAAACATTGATGGCCGTCGATGCCAGCAACGCGCCGGTAGCAATGCCCTATCCGCTGCGAATGACGATGACTTTGCCGCCAATTGCGCAGGCGGGACAGCTTATCTTATTGCTGTTTGGTGAGGATAAAAAGCAAGTTTTAGCCGATGCCTTGAATACAGATGTCACACAAGCGCCTATAAAGGCGGTGTTGGAAGCATGTGGTGATCGCTGCGTCGTGTTTTGGGCGAAATAGAAAAGGAAACGTCTATGTCTGCGCCCTTAAATGAAGTAGTTGCCAAAGTCACCGCCCGTATCGAGGCCAGATCAAAAGCACGGCGCGCGCGCTATCTTGAGTTGATCGCGGCTCGGAAAAGCGATGATCCAGCACGTTTACGTTTGGCGTCCGCCAATCAGGCGCACGGTTTTGCCGCTTGTCCTGCCAATGACAAGGAGATGCTCAAAGCCGGACGCTGGGCTAATATTGGTATTGTGACCGCCTACAATGACATGTTGTCGGCCCACCAACCACTGGCAACTTATCCTGACATTTTGAAGCGCGGCGCCCGAAAGGTTGGTGCAACAGCGCAAGTAGCGGGGGGCGTGCCAGCGATGTGCGACGGCATCACCCAGGGCTTTGAAGGCATGGAGCTATCGCTTTATTCACGAGACGCCATCGCCATGAGCACAGCCATTGCGCTTAGCCATGATACATTTGATGCGGCCGTGTGCCTTGGCGTGTGTGACAAGATTGTGCCGGGTCTTTTGATTGGTGCCTTACGATTTGGTTGGTTGCCGACAATTTTTTGCCCGGCGGGCCCAATGCCTTCAGGCCTGTCAAACCCTGAAAAAGCGCGGATCCGGCAATTATACGCGGAAGGTAAAGTTGGTCGTGATGCCCTTTTAGAGGCTGAAAGCCTAAGCTATCACAGCCCGGGTACCTGCACGTTTTACGGCACAGCCAATTCAAACCAAATGCTGATGGAGATGATGGGCTTGCATGTGCCGGGCTCCGCATTTGTAAACCCCGGCACACCATTGCGGACCGCACTCGTTGAGGCAACCGCCGCGCGCGCCGCTAAAATCACCCAACTTGGCAGCGAGTACACGCCGATAGGTCATGTTGTGGATGCCAAGTCCATCGTCAACGCGATTGTCGGCTTGTGTGCGACAGGTGGGTCAACCAATCACATGATCCACATACCCGCCATTGCCTTGGCTGCCGGCCTGAATGTTGATTGGCAGGACTTTAGCGATTTGTCCCATGCTACCCCGTTGGTGTGTCGCGTTTATCCAAATGGCACAGCCGACGTCAATCATTTCCACGCCGCAGGGGGTATGGGCTATTTAATCGGGGAACTGGCGCAAGCAGGTCTCGTCCATACCGATGTCATAACAGTAGCCGGTGAGGGCGGATTGTTACGTTATGCGCAAGAACCTTTTTTAAGCGGCGAGGCTTTGTCGTGGCGCACAGGGGTCGCCACGTCTGGCGATGACGCTGTGCTACGACCGGTATCAGCGCCCTTTGCCGAAGATGGCGGATTGCGCTTGCTAACAGGCAATTTGGGTCGCGCGTGTGTGAAAGTTTCTGCAGTAAAACCAGAACAGCGCATTGTTGAAGCGCCAGCACGCGTTTTCAAGGATCAGGCGAGCCTGCATGTGGCTTTTGAAGCAGGCGAGCTTGACCGCGATGTCGTTGTCGTCGTGCGAGGACAAGGCCCGCGCGCCACTGGCATGCCCGAACTGCACAAGCTCATGCCACCTCTTGGCGTGTTGCAAGACCGTGGCTTTGCCGTGGCATTAGTAACCGATGGGCGCATGTCGGGCGCGTCAGGCAAAGTGTTGGCGGCTATCCACGTCAGCCCCGAGAGCATGGCGGGAGGCTTGATCGGCAAGATCCGTGATGGCGATTTGATTCGCGTCGATGCAGAAACTGGTACATTAGATGCTTTAGTCCTGGCCGCTGAGTGGGGGGCCCGCAGCGTCGATACCAGCGTCATTGGCGGCGTAACCCGCGGTATGGGCCGAGAGCTCTTTAGTGTCTTTAGACACAATATTTCAGGCGCCGAAGAAGGTGCCAGCCCCTTTGGTGATCTAGATCCCGATGATGGTCCCTTACAGCCAACCCATGACATTAAAACCCAACCTGCGGAGGCTGATGCATGAGTGGACCGGACGTTCTGGTTGGTGATGTCGGGGGCACAAACGTGCGACTCGCCGTCGCGCGCATTAATGATCACGGCCATGTCGATTTGTCGCATGTATCGCGCCTTCCAGTGGCGACTTTTCCTTCGCTGGACGATGCCATTGAGGCGTGGAAATCTGATGGTCGCGCCTTGCCGCCGGTTGCCGTATTTGCACTAGCAGGGCCGACCGGTGCTGATATTGTCCGGTTCACCAATTCAAACTGGGTCGTCTCGGCGTCTCAAACAAAACAGCAGTTTGGCTTTTCATCCGTTACATTGGTGAATGATTTCGCGGCTCAGGCCCGCGCTGTTCCCGCGAACCGACCTGACGAGTTTGAGACTCTCATCCATGGTTCCGCGGTTGTCGGCGCGCCCATGGTGGTGCTAGGGCCTGGCACTGGGTTAGGTATGGCAATTCTCATGCCTGATGGCGATGGTTGGCGCGTGATCTCTACAGAAGCG